>JBBRIO010000312.1:0-6502 GCA_038220855.1 Bryobacterales bacterium
CGGCCAGCAGAAATAAACGCATAAAGGTTAGTATCGCCCATGAATATTGCAGCATCGTTACGGCGCCGAAAGCTGAAACGCGGCCATTTCCCGGGTATTTCGCACAAAAAGCCGTCCGTCGGCGATAGCCGGCACATTCCACGTTTTCCCGTCCAACGCCGTGAACCGCGCCACCTCTTCATGGGCCGTTGGCGTCGCTTTCACGAGCGCAATATCACCCTGCTCGGTGGTCACGATCAAGTGCCCGTCGGCCAACAGCAGTTGACCATAACCGTATCGCCCGCCTTTCCATTTTTGTTCGCCTGTCTTCGCGTCCACACACGCCAGAATTGCTTCGTCCAGGCCATATAGATAGCCTTCATGCAGGACGGCGGTCGAGAACTTCGTCTTCAATTTTTTGTTCTGCCAAATCGTCTTTGTAGACCCGTCCGCCGCCACCTCCACGAGCGCCGTCCCATGGTCATAACCCGACGCAATCACGAACTGATTCGGCCCGGTCACAATCGGCGATGAACTGTTGATGTCGTACTGTGTCTTCCACTCGTACTCCCAAATCAACTTGCCATCCGCTGGACTCAGCCCGACCACGCGAGTCGCCGTCGAAGTCATTACTTGGCGCTGCCCATTCAGGGTCGCCAGAATCGGCGACGCGTACGCAGCCTTCTCACTGAGCGCCGCCCAAACCTTCGCCCCCGTGAGCTTGTTGTAAGCGACGATACTTTTCCCCTGCGGCCCGCCCGGCTGCACGATCACCAAATCATCCACGATCAGCGGCGAGGCCGACATCGCCCACGGAAGGTTCTCCGCATTGTTGTCGGTCAGGATGTTCTTGCCCCAAATTAGCCTCCCGGACTTGCTGTCGAGCACCACCAAGTGCCCCTCCGCACCGAGCGAATACACCTTCCCGCCATGCCAGGTTGGCGTCGCCCGCGGACCCGGCCCTCCCAACGACTCCTGAAAATCCGCGTCATAACGGTGCGTCCAAATCTCCCGCCCGCTGGCCACGTCGTAGGCCGCCACCACCTCTTGCGCCTTCCTCTGTTCAATCGTGAACGCGAGGTTGTTGGCGATGACGAAACTCGCCCATCCTCCGCCAATCGGCTGCTTCCACAGTTGCTTCAACTTCCCGCCTGGCCACGCCGTCAGGATCTTGGTCTGAGCGTAAACCCCATCCCGCAGCGGTCCACGGAAATCGGTCCAATACGGTGCTTTCACCTCGGCCGTTGCAGCCGGTTCGACCACCACGGCAGCTGCTGGTGGCGCGGCGGCGCGGCTTTCCTCAACTTTTTTGTAGTGCTTCTCTGGCTCATCGAATTTCACGCGGGCTGGCACCCCGCTGCCGTCCATATCGACCCGAGCGCCGAAGACACCGAACAGCAAAGCCGCCACGCCAGCGACGCCGGCGAGGGCGAAAACAATCGGTCGAAAAATCCGCGTCATCCGTGAGACCATCTCATCAGAATAAGATATATGGCAATGAGTACCGCGACCCAACCCGATCTTTTTGCAAGAGTCAATGCGAACAAGGAGCGCCTCGACGCCCATGTCCGCGAAATCGTCCAATGGCATTTCAACCCCGAAACCGGTTGCCCGTTTTGGCTGAACTGGGCCCAGGAGGCCGGTTGGGACCCCCGCAAGGAAATCAGTTGCTACGAAGATCTCGAGAGATTCGGCAACTTCTCCGACGATGAACTCCGCGGCGGGCCCATTAGCCGATGGATCCCGAAGGGCTTGGCCCATCGCCCGGCGTACGTGTTTGAGACTGGCGGATCCACTGGCATCCCCAAGTCCCGCGTTCAAATGGACGACTTCCGGATCGACTACGAGAACTTCTCGGAGACCCTGCCGGACGAGTCTTTCCCCAAAGGATCCGACTGGTTGATGCTGGGACCGAGCGGCCCGCGCCGCCTTCGTCTGGCGGTGGAACATCTTGCCCAACATCGCGGCGGCATCGCCTTCTCCGTTGACCTCGATCCTCGCTGGGTAATCAAGCTGATCAAGCGCGGCCAACTGCAGGAGGCGGAACTCTACAAGCAGCATTGCGTCGACCAAGCGCTTACGATCCTGCGCGCTCACGAAGTGAAGTGCATGTTCACCACGCCGAAGCTGCTCGAAGCACTTTGCGAAAAAATTAATCTCGCGAAGGCAGGCATCAAGGGCGTCTTCTGCGGAGGCACCGAAATGACCCCGCAGTTTCACCGCTTTGCGGTGGAGGAGTTGCTTGGACCGAACGTCTATTTCGCACCTACCTACGGCAACACCCTGATGGGACTGGCGACTCATCGCGCGCCGGAACCCGAAGATAACTGGGCCATTATTTACTACCCGCCGGCTCCGCGCGCGATGCTCGAAGTGGTCGAATTCGACGACGCAACGAAACTCGTCGATTACGGACAAACCGGGCGCGTCCGCCTGACCACGCTCACTAAAGAGACCTTCATCCCCCGCTTCCTGGAACGCGATGAATGCGAACGCGAAGCGCCCTGCGAGCAATATCCCTGGGACGGCGTCCGCAATGTCCGGCCGTTTTCCCGCTTCCAGAAGTCCGTCGTCGAGGGGGTATATTAACCCATGCTCCACCTCCCCATCTTGCGCTACGGCAAACCCTACCGCAGTGTAGACGTCGCGACGGCGGTTCATTACCGCACCCGTAAACCCTACGTCGAAGTCAGCCAAGCTAACGTCGGGCTTATTCGACGCGATCTCATGCAGCAGCATGAAGCCGCAGCCATCCTCCAAGGCTTCACGACTCGGGAACTGATCGCGATGGCGGGCAAAGCCAGCGGCTACTTCCTGAATGACGACCTCCCGCAATCCCCGCAGGAATTCGTCGAATCCGTCTCCGCCACCACCGGCCTGCCCTGGGTCATGGTCCGCCGCAACATGGACAAAATTGCTGGCGTGCTGGCCTCCATGGAAACGGTGCTGATGGGCCTCACCCGCCTCCCGGATCTCGACATGCTCGATACCGGACGCGGTGAGATGGACGGTCGCGCGCTCAGTTTCTTCCCCCGTGGTGATTCGATGGGTGTGATCCTGCCATCGAACTCGCCGGGCGTGCATTCGCTGTGGGCCCCTGCCATCGCTCTCAAAACGCCGCTGTTCCTCAAGCCCGGCAGTTCCGAACCCTGGACGCCTTACCGCATTATCCAGGCCTACGTGAAGGCCGGCGTTCCGGCCGAAGTCTTCGGTTACTATCCCACCAGCCACGCCGGCGGCGCGGAAGTTCTCCGTGGCACCGGTCGCGGTATGCTCTTCGGCGACGTTGCCGCAGCCAAAGCGTGGAGCGGCGATCCCCGCATCGAAATTCACGGCCCTGGTTATTCGAAAATCATCCTGGCGGACGATGGCGCGGCAAACTGGGAGAAATATCTCGACCTGATGGTCGACTCGGTGGCGAACAACTCCGGTCGCTCGTGCGTGAATTGTTCCAGCATCTGGACCACCGGCGACGGGCGCGAATTGGCCCAAGCTCTCGCCGAGCGCTTGGCGAAAATCAAACCCACCTCCGAAGACGATCCTCATGCCACGGTCGCCCCTCTCGCCAACCCCGATGTCGCCAAACGCATCAGCGCCATGGTGGATAGCGAACTCGATGGCGATGCCGAAGACCTCTGTGCCAAAGTGCGCGGCAGCGAACGCGTGGCCGTCTATGAGGGCTGCACTTACCTGCTGCCGTCGGTCATTCATGTCTCGTCCAAGGAGCATTCCATGGCCAACCGCGAATTCGGCTACCCTCATGTCAGCGTGGTCCAGGTCAAACCGCATGATCTGCCCCATTGCCTCGGGCCGACGCTCGTCTGCACGGCCCTTACCAACGACACCAAACTCCACCAACGACTGCTTGCCAATCCGCACATCGGCCGGCTGAACCTGGGGGCTATTTCGACCATGAAGATTTCGTGGGATCAACCTCACGAAGGCAACCTGTTCGACCACCTGTACTCGCGCCGAGCCTTCCAAGCGGTGCCCGAACTGGTGGGCTAGTTGAAGATCGTTTATATCACTGCGGGAGCCGCCAATATGTATTGCGGCTCTTGCATGCGGGACAACGCCCTGGCGGGCTCGCTGAAGGCCGCCGGCCACGATGTTGTCCTGGTCCCCGTCTACACCCCCACCCTCACCGACGAAGCCAACCACAGCCTCAACCGCGTTTTCTTCGGCGGCGTCAGCGTCTATCTCCAGCAAAAGTCCGCCCTCTTCCGCCACTCACCCAAGTTCCTCGATAGGCTCTGGGATTCCAATACCGCACTCCGTCTCGCTTCCCAACGCTCCGTCGTCGTCGACCCCAAGTTCCTCGGCGAAATGACTGTCTCCATGCTCGAAGGGGAGCACGGACCGATTAAGAAGGAGTTTGAAAAACTCTGCGATTGGCTCGTTACGGAGCCGAAGCCCGACGTCATTAGCCTCCCCTTCGCTCTTCTCATTTCCTTCGCCGAACCGATGAAGCGAGTTACGGGAGCACCAGTGGTAGTGACTCTCCAGGGCGAGGATCTCTTCCTGGACGGCCTCGCTGAACCTTGGCGCTCCCGAAGTATGGAACTGATCCGCGCCAATATCAAACACGTCGACGCCTTCATCGCCACCTCCGAATACTATGCCCGCTACATGACGGCTTACTTCGGCATCCCCGCCGGCAAGGTCCACGTCGTCCCCCTCGGCATTAACTTCGAAGGTCTCGCCCCGGCCGAGAAAACCCACTCCGGTTTCCGCGTCGGCTTCTTCGCCCGCATTGCCCCCGAGAAGGGTCTTCACAATCTCGTGGATGCCGTCCAAAAACTCGATGGCGTCGAACTCCACGCCGCCGGCTACAATCTTCCCGAACACCGCGAATACCTCGCCAGATACGCTCCTTTCATTCAGTATCACGGCTCCCCGGACCGCGACGGCAAGGCCCGCTTCCTCCAAAGCGTCGACGTCCTCTCGGTCCCCACCGACTATATCGAACCCAAAGGCTTTCCCGTCCTCGAAGCCTGGGCCTGCGGCCTTCCCGTCATCCAACCGGCTCACGGAGCCTTCACGGAAATGATCGCCAAAACTGGCGGCGGCCTTCTGTTTTCGCCCGGTAACACCGATGAACTAGCCGCCGCCATCGTCGCCCTGCGCGACGATCCCGCCCTCCGGCAAGACCTCGCCTCCCGCGGCTTGGCCGGCGTCCATCAGCACTACTCGATGGAGGCCATGACGCAGGCCGCGCTGGCCGTTTACCATAGAGTCGCGTGATCAATCTCAGTCAAATCGCCAAGGTCTACTCTACGGCCGCCGGTCAGTTGCCCGTCCTCGAAGCCGTCGATCTCAGGATAGTACCCGACGATCGGATCTCCATCGTCGGTCCCTCCGGCAGCGGCAAGAGCACCTTGCTTCACCTCCTCGGCCTCCTCGATACTCCCACCTCCGGCACCCTGGAATTCGACGGCCAGTGGCCTCTCGAACTCGATGAAGCCGCTCAAGCCCGCTTTCGCAATGAAAAAATGGGATTCATTTTTCAAGACCATTGCCTGCTCCCCCAGTGCACCGTTCTCGAAAATGTCCTTATCCCCACCCTCGTCGGTAAGCCCGACCCCGCCGCCAAAGATCGCGCCCAGGAACTCCTCCGCCGCGTCGGCCTAACCGCCCGGCTGCAGCACCGCCCCGCCGAACTCTCCGGCGGTGAAAAGCAACGCGTCGCCATCGCCCGGGCCTTGATCCGCCAGCCCAAACTCCTGCTTTGCGATGAACCCACCGGCAACCTCGACGAACGCACCGCCGCCGAAGTAACCGACCTCCTTCTGGAACTCCAACGCGAGGCGGGCAATGTGATCGTCATTGTTACCCACAGCAAAACCCTTGCGCAAAAAATGGACCGCCGGTTCGCGATGGTCAACCGCCGCCTCGAAGAAGCCCTCTAATGCTGCGAAATCTTCAATGGTTTTGGCGAACGAACTTAGCCGTGGTTTTCGGCGTGGCGATCGCCGTCGCGGTCATGATCGGCTCGCAAATCGTCGGCGACTCCGTCCAGGCCTCGCTCCGCGAACTCGCCCTCGCCCGCCTCGGCCGCGTTGATTCCGCCGTCGTCGCGGCGCTGCCGTTCACCGACGCGCTTCCCGACCGCTTGGCCAAAAACTCCCGGAGTATGGCCCCGATTCTTCATTTCGCCGGTATCGTCAAGCACCAGGGCTCGAACAAGTCGGCCGCTAAGGTCCTGATCTATGGCGTCGACGAGCGCTACTGGCGCTTGCAACGCGCGGCAGCCGAGCCCCTCGGCGAACGCGACGCCATCATCAGCGAAGCCCTCGCTCAGGAGTTCGGTGCTAAGCCCAACGACGGCATTCTCGTCCGGATGGAAAAGCCGAGCGAAATCCCGCAGGAATCGCTCCACGGCCGCCGCGAAGGCTCCGTCCGCACCGTCCGTTTTCGCGTCAAAAAAACGCTCCCCGGCGGCTTCGCCCTCGAGCCCCAACAGGGTGAACTTCGCGCTATTGTTTAAGGAAATGGTTGCTGCGCTGGTTATCGTAATACTTTG
>JBBRIO010000313.1:0-6494 GCA_038220855.1 Bryobacterales bacterium
AGAGCCTTGCCACGGGATTACCGGGCTGCGGAACCCGCTCGGGTTCGGCTAAAAACGGACGACTTTTTTCAATTCCGGGGAAAAGGGGTCGAAGCGGTGCTTTTTGGGGTAAAGCTGGATGCTGGTGAGAAATCGCGGCTAGGGTAGATCCGAAGACAAACGAGCGAACGATCAATCGTCGTCGGAGGACTGATTGACCTTAAGAACCGCAAGGAAAGCTTCCTGCGGAATCTCCACTCGACCAACTCGCTTCATGCGCCGCTTGCCCTCTTTCTGCTTTTCTAGCAGCTTCCGCTTTCGACTGATGTCACCGCCATAGCACTTGGCGAGGACGTTCTTACGGATAGCCGCAATTGTTTCACGAGCGATGACCTTGCTGCCGATGGCCGCTTGGAGGGCGACTTCGAACATCTGGCGGGGAATCAGCTTCCGAAGGCGATCGATCAGGCCCTTCCCACGCTCGAAGGCTACGTCTTTGTGGACGATGATCGACAAGGCATCGACCGATTCGCCCGCCACCAAAACGTCGAGCTTGACCATCGGCGAGCTGCGATGGCCGGCAAGCTGATAGTCGAGGGAGGCATAGCCTCGGGAAGCGGACTTCAGCCGATCGTAGAAATCGAGCACTATTTCGTTCAGGGGGAGTTCGTAGCCCAGAACGACGCGTTCGCCGCCGATGTGTTCGAACTTTTGCTGTTTCCCGCGCTTTTCTTCGAGCAAAGCGAGGATTTCGCCGATGTACTCTTCGCGCGTGATCACGGTGGCATTAATGATGGGTTCGTTAATGACCTCGATCGTGGCGGGATCGGGCCACCGCGAGGGATTCTCGACGTAAACGACCTCTCCGCCGCGGAGGGTGATCTCGTAGCGAACCCCGGGAGCGGTGGTGATGAGATCGATATCGAATTCGCGTTCGAGCCGCTCCTGAACAATCTCGAGGTGCAGGAGGCCAAGGAAGCCGCACCGGAATCCAAAGCCAAGCGCAACGGAGTTTTCGGGTTCAAAGTTGAACGCCGAATCATTCAGCCGCAGTTTTTCGAGGGCGTCGCGGAGCAGACCGTGTTCGGAGCTTTCGCACGTATACAAACCGGCGAAAACCATTGGTTTGATCGGCTCGAAGCCGGGTAGGGCGGCGGCGGCTGGATTTACAGCGTCGGTGATGGTGTCGCCGATTAGGGCGTCGCTGATCGTTTTGATATTCGCGTAGAGGAACCCCACTTCCCCGGCGCTAAGCTCCTCGTTGGGGACCGGTTTGGGGGACTGATAACCCAGACCTTCCACTTCGAAGACTTTCCCATTCGACCAGAGCTTAATCTTTTGCCGGAGTTTGATCCGGCCGTCGATGACCCGCATAAGGATAATTACCCCTTTGTAGGGGTCGAACCAGGAGTCGAAGATGAGAGCGCTGAGGGGAGCGTCAGGGTCGCCGGAGGGCGGCGGGACGCGCTGGACGATCTGTTCGAGGATCTCGGGGATGCCGATTCCTTGTTTGGCCGAGCACAGAACGGCTTCGGAGGCGTCGAGACCGACGAGAGCTTCAATTTGTTCGCGGATGCGTTCGGGGTCAGCGGCGGGCAGATCGATCTTGTTGATGACGGGGATGATCTCGAGATTCTGATTGAGCGCAAGGTAGGTGTTGGCGAGGGTCTGGGCTTCGACGCCCTGAGAAGCATCGACGACGAGGAGGGCACCTTCGCAGGCTTGGAGCGAGCGGGAGACTTCGTAGGTGAAGTCTACGTGACCCGGGGTATCAATGAGATTGAGCTGGTAAATTTCTCCATCTTTTGCCGTGTGGAGGAGGCGAACGGCATGGGCTTTGATGGTGATGCCGCGTTCGCGTTCGAGGTCCATGGAGTCAAGGACCTGGGCCATCATCTCGCGCTGGGCGAGGGCTCCGGTATGTTCGAGGAGTCGGTCGGCGAGCGTCGACTTGCCGTGGTCGATGTGGGCGATGATGGAGAAGTTTCGAATGTGTGATGGATCCATGCGTTACACTTGCGGAGGGCGGGCCTAAAACTCCCGATGAACCCGATTATCCCATATGTCCCTAGAATTCCTTCTGTACGACGTTGACGGTGATGGGATTGCAACAATCACCTTCAATCGTCCAGCGAAGCTGAACGCGTTGAATTCCGGCACCTTAGCCGAACTCGAAGCCACTTTGGACGACGCAAAGAATAATGCGGCGGTGAAGGCTGTGATGCTAACCGGGTCTGGGGACCGGGCGTTTGTGGCCGGGGCGGACATCAGCGAGTTTGCGGCGATGTCGCCGGTGGGGGCGCAAAAGCAGTCCGAGAAAGGCCATGCGCTGTTTCGAAAGCTGGAAACGATGGGCAAGCCGGTGCTCGCTGCGTTGAACGGTTTTACGTTAGGTGGGGGCCTGGAGATGGCCATGGCCTGCACGGTTCGCGTGGCGGCGGAAACGGCGAAATTAGGGCAGCCGGAAGTGAAATTGGGGATTATCGCGGGGTATGGCGGGTCGCAGCGGCTTCCGCGCCTGGTGGGCAAGGGGATTGCGCTGGAAATTTTATTGACGGGGGACCCGATCACCGCGCAGCGGGCGTATGAGATCGGTTTGGTGAATTATGTTGTGCCCGGAGCGGAGCTGATCAAATTTGCCAAGCAGCTTTTGCGAAAGATGTTGGCGAATGCGCCGTTGGCGTTGTCGTTGACGATGCAGGCGGTGGATGTCGGCCTATCGTGCGGTTTGGCGGAAGGGCTTCAGTATGAAGCGGCGGCGTTTGGGCTGTCGGCCGCGACGAAAGATATGCAGGAAGGGGTGGCCGCGTTCTTAGGGAAGCGGTCACCGAATTTTGAAGGGAAGTGATGTGTAATTATGCCGGATAGGGTAATTGAAGGCGCGTTGACCGGGCAGGGGCTCCGGATCGGGATCGTCATGGCGCGATTTAACTCGCTCGTGACCGAGAGCCTGTTGAGCGGCGCTTTGAGCGGACTGCGTCGGCACGGAGTCGCGGATGAATCGGTGACAGTGGTGAAGGTTCCGGGAGCTTGGGAGCTGCCGCTGACGCTGGCCACGATGGCGGAGACCGGCAAGTTTGACGGGTTAATTGCTTTGGGGGCGGTGATTCGGGGAGATACGCCACATTTCGACTACGTGGCCGGAGAGGCTGCCAAGGGGATCGGCCAAGCGATGTTGAAAAGTCAGGTGCCGGTGGTGTTTGGGGTGTTGACGACGAACACGCTGGAGCAGGCGATGGATCGGGCCGGGGCGAAGTCCGGCAATAAGGGCTATGACTCAGCGGCGACGGTGATTGAGATGGCGAATTTACTGCGGGAGTTGAAGAGTTAGTGCCGGCGCGACATCAGTCCAGGCGGCGGGCGGTACAGATTATGTACCAGTGGGATATGCGGCAGCCCTTGTCGCTGGATGAGGCGATGCGCGCCTACTATTCCTCGTTGTATTCAGAGGAGGCAGCCGACCGGCCGGTGTGGGACGAGTTCATGGAGCTTCTGACCCGTGGGACGGTCGAGAAGTTGGAAGAGTTGGACGCGCTTCTCGATCGGCATTCGCAGAACTGGCGGGTGGCTCGGATGTCGGTGGTGGACCGCAACATTCTCCGTTTGGCGGCTTACGAGATGCTGCATACGCCAACTCCAGCACCCGTCGTGATTGACGAGGCCTTGGAGCTGGCGCGACGGTTTTCGAGCGATGAAAGCGTAGGCTTCGTCAACGGCGTCCTGGATGCGCTCCGGCGGCAGTTATCGGCAACCGAGTAGGCTGGGCGCAACGGCGAGGGAATCTAGCGCATCATAGAGGGAGATGAATAATTCCCAAGTCGAGACGACAACGCTTCCGAACGGATTGAAGATTGTAACCGAACGGATGTCACATTTGCGGTCGGTGGCGCTCGGGATTTGGGTTCGGTCAGGGTCTCGCCGGGAGAGCGAAGCGGATAACGGGATTGCACACTTCATGGAGCACATGGTGTTCAAGGGCACCAAGCGCCGGAGCGCGGAGCAGATTGCGCGCTCGTTCGATTCGATTGGCGGACACATGGATGCGTTTACGAGCCGGGAGATGGTTTCGTATAACGCCAAGGTACTCGACGAACATCTTCCGCAGGCTTTCGATATTTTGGCTGATCTCGTAATGAACCCGATGATGCGGGATGAGGATCTGGCGAAAGAGAAAGGCGTGGTGCTCGAAGAGATCAAGATGGACTCCGATAACGTGGAGTATCAAACCCACGAGTTATTTTGCCGGAACTTCTGGAAGGGGAACGCGATTGGACGGTCCATCCTAGGAACGGCGAAGACCGTGAAGGCGATCACGCCCGAATCGCTGCGGGCCCACTTTAAGGGCACCTATATCGCGCCGAACCTGCTCGTGACGGCCGCGGGCCGGATGGAACATGAAGCGATTGTGAAACTCGCAGAGGGCACCCTCGGGAAATTGCCGAAGCGAAAGGCCTTGCCGGGGTTGCCGGTGGCTTTGACTTCTCCGCAAATTTCTTTGAAAGAAAAAAAATCCGTGGAGCAGGCCCATCTCTGTTTGGGCGCGCCTTCGTTCCCGATGCCGCATCCGAAGCGATACGTGGCATACACGCTCAATAATATTTTGGGCGGGGGGATGAGTTCGCGCTTGTTTCAGAACATACGGGAGCAGCAGGGGCTGTGCTATTCGATCATTAGCGAATTGACGAGCTATCGGGATACCGGCTGTTTGGCGATTTATGCCGGCACGAGTCCGGAGACGTTGCGTAAGGTGATTGATTCGACGCGGGTGGAACTGACCAAGATCAAGAACGAACGGGTGAGCGACGAGGAGTTGCGGCGGTCGAAGGACAACCTGAAGGGGTCGATCGTGCTGGGCTTGGAGTCGACGTCGAGCCGAATGTCGAATTTGGCACGGCAAGAGATGTACTTTGGTCGTCATGCGGAGATGGAAGAGATTCTGGAGCGGATCGAGTTGGTGACGGCGGAGGAGGTGCAGGACGTGGCTAACGAGTTCCTGCAGCCAGCCAGGATGGGATTGACGGTAATGGGGCGGTTGAACGGGCAGAAGTTTACGCGGAAAGATTTGCAGTGCTAGGGTAGCAATGGATTTTGCAGCTCGTTATGTACGGTTGGCGTTTGCCTTCTGGATGGCGGCTTCCGGCTGGGCGTTGGACCTGGGGAAGCTGGTTCCGCAGGGCTACGTTAACGACTACGCAAATGTGATTCCGGCGTCGCAACGAGTTGCGCTGGAGCGCTATTGCGCGGCCGTAGAGAAGGCCACCGGCGCAGAAATGGCGCTCGTGACGATTCCGACTCTCGAAGGCGAGCCCGTCGAAGACGTCGCCAATAGCCTCTATCGGCGTTGGGGGATTGGTAAGAAGGGGAAAGACGAAGGGTTGTTGCTGTTATTGGTGGTCGGGGACAAGCGGACGCGGCTCGAAGTGGGATACGGCCTGGAGCCGATTTTGCCTGACGGTTCGGCGGGCACGGTTCTGCGGGAGATGCGGCCGGCCTTGCGAGAGGGAGCCTATGGGGACGCGCTGATAGCGGCGAGCCATTATTTAGGAACCCGACTTGCCCAGGCCAAAAACGTTGCGGTAGAGGACGAGGTAACGCCACAGCCGGTGCAGCGGCGAAAGAAGGAAGGCGCGGTGCCGCTGTGGCTGATGATCGTAGGAGGGATTTTTTTCCTTTACCTGCTTGGCAGTGGAAATGTGGGGGCGGCATGGCTATTGGGATCCATTTTCTCTGGCCGGGGCGACCGCGGGGGCGGCGGATTTGGCGGCGGCGGGGGATCGGGAGGTTTTGGCGGTTTTGGGGGGGGAGATTCCGGTGGAGGAGGAGCGTCTTCGGACTGGTAGTGAGCTATGGTGAATGAACTAGAAAAGCGTTGTGCGGAGTTAGCGGAACGATCGGCGAAGGCGTTCGGCAGCGGTCTCGTGTCGTTGATTTTGTATGGATCGGGCGCGCGGGGGGACCAGGACAAATCGTCGGATCTGAACGTGCTTTGCGTGCTCGCGCAATTGACGCCGAAAGAGTTGGGACAGGCGGAACCGATTTTTCGATGGTGGCGGGGGCTGGACAATCCGGCACCGTTGCTTCTTTCGGCTGAGGAGGTGAAGACTTCGACCGATTGTTTTGCGATGGAATTTCACGATATCCAAGAGGTACACCGGATTCTGGCCGGTGCGGACGTCGTGGCGGATCTAGTGATTGACGATTCGTTTTATCGGGGCCGGGTGGAGTTTGAAGTACGGAGCAAGCAGCTACGGCTAAGGCAGAAGGCGGCGGGGGTGCTGTCGGATGCGGGGCTATTGACGAAACTGATGACCGAGAGCGTTTCGACGTTCTTGACGTTGGGCCGGCATGTTCTGCGGCTGGCGGGGTTGGAGGCGCCGACGCAGAAGCGGGCAATTGCGGAGGCGATGGAAAAAGCTTTTCGGATCGAGGCCGGTCCGTTCTATACTTTGTTGGATCTCCGTGAGGGGAAAAGCAAAGCGCGCGGGCTGGATGCGGCGAGTTTGTTCGCCAGGTAT
>JBBRIO010000314.1:0-6485 GCA_038220855.1 Bryobacterales bacterium
CCACCTTCGAACGGCCCAGCTACGAAAGCCCCCTCCCGGTCCTCGTCGAGATCGGTACCTATCACAACGCCGTCTCCAACGGCTACGGATACTGGCGCGGTGCCGACGCCACCGTCTGGATTCGCAAAAACCCCCGCTTCACCCCCGTCTTCCAATTCAACTCCCAAACCCGCCCCGGCGTTACCCAACAGTCCTTCAGCTTCTTCAGCTTCGCCAACTGGTCCAAACATTTCTACACTACCCAAGGCGCCAGTTACGCCCCCCAACGCAACGGCCTCTCCCTCTTCGCCAGCCGCCGCTTGGACGTCAAAGGCTTCTACAAACTCCCCGTCCTCGAACGCCGCCTCCTCCTCACCGCCGGCGTCTCCCAATTCAACTTCCAAGGCCCCGCCAAGGGCCAAATCTACAACGTCGGCTTCCTCTATTACCCCAAAAAGATGATGGTCGAAGGCAATTACTATATCAACCGCAACCAACCCGGCAATAAGATCGGCAACTCCGCCAGCATCGCGGTCCAATACGGACAGGAAGGAAAATACTGGGTCGGCACCGTCGTCGGCGGCGGCAAAGAAGTCTACACCTACATTGCCCAGTCACCTCTCGAAGTCAATCTCGATAGCGTCTCCACCCAAATCTTCGTCCGCAAATGGCTCAGCCGCCACTACGGCGTCTTCATGGCCTTCGACCAACAAACTAAGTTCGGTGCCTTTACCCGCGCCGGAGTAATCGGTCGCGTCTTCTTCGAGTTCTAGTACAAACGACCCCCAAGGTCACGGTACGAAAAGTCGATTTGGGTCATTCGCCAATTCGTCACCCCGTGGCCCAATTAAGGAGTATGTTACTCAGACTTACTCTCCTCTCCGCCTTCGCCGTCGCCTCCCTCTCGGCCACCTCCTTCACCTTCGCTGATTTCAGCTCAGCCCCCGGCATCAACCTCATCTCGAACGCCAGCCTCACCTCTAATCTTCTCCGCCTCACCCCGGCCCTCGAAAACCAGAACGGTGCCGCTTGGTTCGCCAACGCGATCGACGTCCAAAACGGCTTCACTTCCGAATTCAGCTTCCGCATCACACAACGCGGCGGCTACAAACCCGACTGGGAACCTGGCGTCAATAACGATGGTGCCGACGGCTTCGCCTTCGTCATCCAAGGCCAGAGCGCTTCCGAACTCGGCCTCTACGCCAGCGGCATCGGCTACTACGGCATCCTCAATAGCCTCGCTATTGAATTCGACACCTGGGCCAACAAACCCAGCTACTGCGAACCCAACGGCAATCACGTCGCCTTCCAGAGCCTCGGCCCACTCGCCAACCGCCCCGAACACTGCGCCGGCACCGAGTTCGATGGCACCTTTACGAACCCCACCCTCGCCCTCGCCACCGTCGCCCCCGACCTCTCGAACGGCACCACCTACAACGCCCGCATCGTTTACAACCCCGGCCTGCTCCAACTCTATCTCACGGACTTCACGACGCCCATCCTCTCCGCCAACGTCAACCTCGGCACCCTGCTTAACCTCCAGGGCGGCCGCAACGCCTTCATCGGCTTCACCTCCTCCACCGGCGGTGCCTGGGAGAACCACGACATCGTCAGCTGGCAGTTCACGAACGTCCCCGAACCCGGCACCCTCGCCCTCATCGGCCTCGGACTCGTCGCCGGCGGACTGCTCCGCCGCCGTACCGCTTAGCGCGTGCCGGTCTGAATATTCACTAACTCGCTCTTCGTAGTTGCCTTCTGCGCCAACGTCTGCGGAGCCCGCCAGAAGTCAATCAACGAGGTCATGTGGACGCAAGAAACAGTGCAGTTCGGCGCGCAGCCCTTCTCTGTCAAAAACTCCCGCCGCATGTCCCCTTTCGTATAACCTAACAGCGGCACTCCCGGATATCCGCGCTGTTGCGAGCAGTAGTGCACCAGCCCGTCCTCGCAAATGTACATGTACCGCGCCCCAGCCCGGCAACGCCACTCGCTCGATTGGCCCTGCGCAATCCGGTCTTGAAACTTGCCGAATCGGGCAAAACTCCGCTTGGCCAGCACCTTGAACTCGCGGTACACCGACATCTCGGCCTCGCCCAACGCTTTCGCCTGCCCCTGCCCATCGTGGATAATCCCGACGGTCGTGCTGAAGCCCAGCTCCAAAGCCCGCTTGCCGATCTTCACCGCGTCGCTCGGAAACTTCACCCCGCCGCCCAGCACAGAATTGATGTTCACATGGAACAGCGCGTTCTCTTGCAGCAGTTGCAGCTTCTTATCGAGCACCTTCAAGCTCTTCTTCGAAACCTCGTCCGGCATCACGTTGTCGATACTGATCTGCAAATGGTCCAACCCGGCATCGTTCAAGCGTTGAATCCGCGCCGCCGTCAACAGATAACCGTTCGTAATCATCCCGGCGATAACCCCGTGATGATGAATCCGGTTGATGATTAAATCCAACTCCGGATGCAGCAACGGTTCCCCGCCGCTGATCATGATCAACGTCGTCCCCAGCTTCGCCAGGTGGTCCACCCGGTCCAGAATGATCGTCACGTCCACCGGCTTCGATGTGTCGTCGTACTCGTTGCAATACGTACAGGATAGGTTGCACCGGCGCATCGGAATAATATGCGCCTGTACGATATGATCGGTCGACCAAAGGCCTTTGCCGATCATCCGCAACTCACGCATCCGGCGGCCAATTGCCCTTACCGAGCGTCGAAAGCGAAAACCTGTACTGGACATAGAGACGTAATTTTCTATTAAAACACACGCCTTACGCAAAAGCACCGTTCTCGGCCCGAACGCGCCGAAAACGGTGCCGAATGGCAATCTCTAGGGTTTCGGCGGCTTCGATGGCTTCGGCGCCGGGGGCGTATTCGCCGGCGGAGTCTCCACCGCGTCGCCAAACGTAATCGTCGTCGTCGACCGGAACTGCTTGTAGTCCTCGTACTTCACCTGCATCTTCAGCCCCACCGGACCCGAAGCGAACTGCAAAGTGTCGTCCGCCTTCGTCAACACCGGAAACCAATACTTCCCGTCCACCTGCGCCCGCCATGTCTCAAACTTCGGAAACCGTTGATCATTGCCTTTTTTCAAGATTCCCGTCGCCCGTCCAAACGACTTTACGATCTGTAAGTCCTGATCATCCACCCAAACCTGGCCTTGAAAATACCGCTGCCCCGACTCCATCTTCTTCGGTTTCACAGCAAAAACGTAACAGTCTATCTCGTCCAACTTCTCTTTCGAAAGGTAGTCCACCTGATACTTCGGCAGGTCCTTCGTCGTCAGCACAAACGGCTGCACACTCCGCAAATCCTGCTCGTCTTCCGGCGACAACGACACCAGCACCAGCGAAGGCGAAGGTGCCCGCACAATCCGTTCCGTCCGCTTCCCCTCGGGCGAAAAAATGATATCCGACACGAGGTCAAACCGCCCCCGCGCCTGCCCGCCTCCCTCAAACTCTTGAATCTTAATCGTCTGCCGATAGGTATAGGTCTCCCGCGCCTTGGCGAACTCCGACTCTTTAGCCGCAAAGTTCGTGATCACCTTCTCGATCTCTTCCTTGGTCGGCTCCGCCGGGCTCGCCGCTAGAGGCAAGCAACTCGTCATCAACACTAACGGTAAAATTCGCATACCTTCTCCATGGATCGGACGCTTCGCGCCACCCGCCCGTTACGACAGAATTCCCTTTGCAATCGTGATCCGCTGCATATTGCTCGTCCCTTCATAGATCCGGCCAATCTTTACATCACGATAATACTTTTCCACCGGCGAGTCTTTGGTAAACCCAATTCCCCCGAAAATCTCCACCGCCTGCGACGCAATCTCCTCCGCCACCGTCGACGCGTACAGCTTCGCCATCGCCGCCTCCGTCACAAAACTCCGCCCCGCCTCCCGCAGCCGCGCCGCGTTGTAAACCATCAGCCTCGCCCCCTCCAGCTTCATCGCCATCTCCGCCAACTGAAACTGCACCCCCTGAAACTCCGCAATCGGCTTGCCGAACTGCCGCCGCTGCTTGGCGTATGCCAACGCATGTTGATACGCCCCCCGCGCCAACCCCACCATCTGACCCCCAATCGCAATTCGCCCCTCGTTCAGCGTCTCAATCGCGATCTTGTAACCCTTCCCCACCTCGCCCACCACCGCCGACCTATGCACCCGCACACCGTTCAATACCACCTCCGCCGTCGACGAAGCCCGAATCCCCATCTTGTCTTCTTTCTTGCCGATCTTCAGCCCCTCGCTCTCCCGCGGCACCAGGAAGCACGTGATCCCCTTGTATCCCGCCCCCGCGTCCACCGTCGCAAACACCAAAAACAGCCCTGCCTCGTGCGCACTGCTGATCCACAACTTCCGCCCGTCCAGAACGTAATCGCTCCCCTCCGCCCGCGCCGTCATCCCCAACCCAAACGCGTCCGACCCCGAACCCGCCTCCGACAACGCATACGCCCCCACCACGTTCTCATTCAGCTTCGGCAGCCATTTGGCCTGCTGCGCGTCGCTCCCAAAACGCAACAGCGCATTCACCACCAATGTGTTCTGCACGTCCACCATCACCGCCACCCCTGGGTCCACCGCCGCAATCTCCTCGACGCACAGCACCGACTGGAAAAACGTCCCCCCCGCCCCGCCGTACTCTTCCGGCACCTCCACCCCCATCAGCCCCATCTCAAAGAGACCCTTCTGAATCTTCAAGTCAAACGTCGAACTTTCGTCCATCGCTCGGACCCGAGGGGCGATTTGCTCCCGCGCAAACTGCCGCACCGAACTCTGCAGCAGAGCCTCTTCTTCGTTCAACACGGTCAGGGGGGCCATGCTCCAGTCTAACCCCGTCTTTAACCCTGTCTCGTCAATCGGCCTTCGTACGCCGCCGCCACTTCCCCAATCGGCCCGTCCATCACCAACTGCCCGTGGTCCAGCCACAGCGCTCGCTCACATAACAATTGCAGCGTCGGCGAAACGTGCGAAACACAAAGAATCGTCTTCCCCTGATTCCGGATCTCGAAAATCTTCTCCGTACACTTAGCCTGAAACTTCTGATCTCCGACCGCCAACACCTCATCGATAATCAAAATTTCCGGGTCCAAATTCACCGCCACCGAAAACGCCAAACGCAGCATCATCCCATTGGAGTAAGTCCGTAACGGCTCTTTGATAAAGTCGTCCAGCTCAGAAAACTCCACGATCGAATCGTACAAGTCGTGCGCCTGCTTCCGACTGAATCCCAGCAGAGACGCGTTCAACAGGATGTTCTCCCGCCCCGTCAAATCCGGATGAAAACCACTTCCTAAATCCAACAGCGCCGCCGTCCGGCCCCGCACGTCCAGCGTACCGCTCGAAGGTGGAACCAACTGCGTCACCAAACTCAGCAGCGTACTCTTCCCCGCCCCGTTCGCCCCAATCACCGCCACCGATTCCCCATCGCGAATCGAAAAACTCACGTCCTTCAATGCAAAAAACTGCTCCGGATCCGTCTTGCCCAGAATGTCTTCCAGGTAGTGCCGTAGCAACTTCTGCCCGCCCGACCGATGGAAGGTCTTGTTGACGTTCTTAAGCTCGATAACTTTCATTTAGAGATAGTCGAAAAACTGCCGCTTCAAACGATGAAAGACATACAAACCGAGGACAAACACCAGCGTAGAGCTAAACGTAAGTTTTAGCAATAGCGTTGAGCTTGGTGCCGCGCCGTCAATCAAAATCGTCCGTAACGCCAGGATCAATGCCGACAATGGATTGAACTGGTACAAGTTCGCATAATGCTGCGGAACCGAGTGAATCGCATAAAAAACCGGCACCATCCAGAACAACAGCGTGCAAGCCGACTCCACCACATACCGCACGTCCCGAATATACACGTCCAGCGCCGAAGTCATTAGCGTCAACCCACAAACAAACAAAATCTCTAAACCCCACACCACCGGTAACCACAGCCAGTTCCAGTTCAACCCCCGGCCAAACACCAGCACCATCACGAGCAACAAACCAATCTGGATCCCCAAATGCACGCAAGTAGAAAGCACCGTGGCGATCGGCACAATCTCCCGCGGCACCGGCACGCGCTTGATCAGCCCCGCATTGTTCGCCACCGAAATCGTCCCGTTCTGCCAAGCCACCGTGAAAAAATTAAACGGCACCAACCCACACAAAACGAAAATCGGGAAGTTCGGAATCTGGTTATTCGGGAAGACCGCCGTAAACACGAAAGTCAACGCGCCCATCATCACGAGCGGATTCAGCAGCGACCAAAAAACTCCCAGCGACATGTTGCGGTACCGGATCTTAAAGTCTTTTACGACCAGGTTCTGCAACAAAAATAAATAATCGCCTTTCCACATAATAAGTGTTTCGCCTTACCGCTAAGCCGGAGGACTTCCAATTGTACCCCACCATCGGAGGGTATTGAGCCCCAGAAGTGCCAAGCCTACCCCCACCCATACCTTCCCCGGCACCCCCCCCCGGTCCACCGGCCGCTCCCGCCGCACGACTCCCCACCCCCACCACACCCCCCCCCC
>JBBRIO010000315.1:0-6477 GCA_038220855.1 Bryobacterales bacterium
CGCGGCCCCCGGGCCCGTCCCGCCCCCCCGCCGCGCCCCCCGCCGCGGCCCCCGGTGCCGGTATGGGTTCGAATTGGGGAATGGGAGAGTAATCGTTTGCTCGTTCGGTTGCGTTGAGAGAGGCGAGCCTTTATACTGAAAGATCTGGTCCAGTGCGCCTTCGTGTGTCTGTGCCCATAGGAACTAAAGAAAATGCCGAAGCGTACATATCAGCCCAATAATCGTAAGCGTGCCAAGGTGCATGGTTTCCGCGAGCGTATGGCCACCAAGAATGGTCGCGCCGTGCTGGCTCGCCGCCGCGCGCGGGGCCGCTGGAAACTCACCGTCAGTGACGAGCCTGCCGTCCGCACCGCCAACTAGCGGCTCGCTCAGCTCTCACCGTCTGCGTAAACCGGCCGAGTTCCGAAAGGTTTACGATCAAGGTGTGCGATATCCGAGTACCTATTTCGTGGCTTTTTGCTTGCGGCATAGTTCCGTTTCCGCCGACGCGGCTCCCCGCGGACTTGGTCCGCGCATTGGGATAACGATTCCGCGCGCGGTAGGGAAGGCGGTGCAGCGGAACAAGATTCGGCGTCGGCTGCGGGAGATTTTAAGGCCTCGCCTCGAGAAGATTTCCCAAGCGTGCGATATCGTATTCAACCCTCGGCGTTCGGCGCTGCTGGTTGATTTTGCGTTGCTTGAGCGCGAGATGGATAAGGTTTTGGCGCGATGCAGCGCGTAATGCTCCGGCTGACGCCGGTGGAACTTTCGCTGTTCGTGCTGCGTTTTTATAAGCGAGGGATATCGCCCTGGCTTCCGTCGGCTTGCCGATTTCATCCTACCTGCTCCGTCTACATGATGGAGGCGATCGCCCGGTTTGGCGTCCTGAAGGGCGTCTGGCTGGGCGTGCGGCGTTTAGGCCGTTGCCATCCGTTTTGCGAAGGCGGCGTTGATTGCGTCCCGAATAACTAATTCCTTATGGCTGATCCGAATCCGAAGAAAGAGCTTTCGATGGAGCAGCGGCTGCTGCTGGCGTTTGTATTGATGGGGGTGGTTATTTTTGCTTCCCAATACTTGATGCCGAAGTCGCCGACGCCTCCGGTGGCGGCGAAGAAAGACGCTGGCCAAGTGCAGAAGCAGGAGGCGAAGGCGGGAACGCCCGGAACTCCAGCCGGATCGCCAGGGGCTCAGGGCGCGACGCCGGAAGCTCCGCCGATGTCTACGGAGACGACGACGGCAACCAAAGAGGAGTTTCCGTTTCTCGATACGGACCTCTACCGGATTCAGTTCGCCAACCGTGGAGCGGTGGTGTTGAGTTGGGTACTTAAGAATTTCAAGGACAACACGGGCAAGCCGCTGGATTTGGTCTCCGCGGTGAACACGACGGCGATTGGGGTGCGACCGTTTTCGTACGACTTTAAAGATCAGAAGCCGGCAGTGGAGTTGAGCACGGCGCTATTTGCGATGGAGAAGGGGGCCGACGGCAAGTCGATCACCTTCTCCTATTCGGACGGCAAGGTGACGGCGCGGAAGAGCTTTTCCTTTAAGGATAAGAGCTACATGGGCGAGGTGAAGAGTGAAGTCGTCTCGAACGGTGCGTTGCTTTCGCATGGTTTAGTGTGGCGTGGCGGATTTGGCGATCCGAGTGTCGATAAGGCCTATGCAGCTCAGCTTTCGCTATATCAGGAGGCCAACGAGAACTATCCGACGACGCTGGAAAGCTCGAAGGCGGAGAACGGCCCGATTGTGAACGCGGGAAATTACACGTTTGTGGGGATGGAAGACGCGTTTTTCGCGGCGCTGTTTTTGGCTAAGCCCGGGCAGACGGTGGAGATTAAGACCTTCACCGATAAGCTGCCGTGGCCGGCGGGTTCGAAGGACTTTCTTCCGTTTGTGGGGACGGGGGTTGGGCTGGCGGGGAAGAACGAGTTTAAGGTTTATGTGGGGCCGAAGGATCTAGAGATTTTGAAGGCGACGGATCCGCGGATTGAATCGGTGGTGGATTGGGGCTGGTTTGGCTGGATTGCGCGGCCTTTGTTTGCGATGTTGCGTTGGGTGTACGCGAATTCGTTCCAGAACTGGGGTTGGGCGATTATTTTGGTGACGGTGTTGATCAACTTGGCGCTCGTGCCGTTGAAGCTAAGCAGCATGAAGAGCATGAAGAAGATGGCTCTTTTGCAGCCGCAGATTCAGGCGATCAATGATAAGTTCAAAGGCGTGGGAATGAACGACCCGCGGGCGAGCGAGAAGAATACCGAGACGATGGATTTGTATAAGAAGAACGGGGTGAACCCGGCGGGTGGCTGTGTGCCGCTGCTGTTGCAGTTCCCGTTTTTCATTGGTTTTTATAAAGTATTGTCGGTGGCGACGGAGTTGCGCGGGGCGGAGTGGCTTTGGGTGACGGACCTTTCGCGGCCGGAGACGCTGGCGTTGCGGGTGTTGCCGTTGTTGATGTTGGGGTCGCAGATTTACTTGCAGAAGATGACGCCGGCGACGGGTGGGGACCCGACTCAGCAGCGGATGATGATGTTTATGATGCCGGTGATGATGGCGTTTCTTTTCTGGAATGCGTCGAGTGGGCTGGTGTTATACTGGCTTACCGGAAACGTGGTCGGCATCGTGCAGCAGATGTTCTTCAATAAACTGACACCGGCGACGGGCGTGACCGCGGCACCGATCGTGGCGAAGAAGAAAAAGTAACTCAACCCAACTCAGATGAGCAACCCACAGAAATACACGGTAGAAGCCTACGGGCCGCGGATCGAGCAGTTCTTGGGCGAGTTAATCGCGAAGGCTGGCTTGGAGTTGGAGTTTGCGGTGAGTCCGGGTGCGAGTTTGCATCCTGAGATTGAGAATCCGGAGCTGATGGTGAAGTTCGCCGGCGGCGATCTCGACATGCTACTGGCGAACCGAGCGGAGCTGATGTTAGCGCTGGAACATTTGACGCTGGAGTTGCTGCGGGTGCCGTCGGATGAGCATTCGCTTCTGTGCTTTGACGCGGATGACTATCGGCTGTTGCGGATGGAAGAGTTGCGGCTGAGCGCTTTGGCGGCGGCGGAGAAGGTAAAGAAGTCGGGAGAGGCGTTCCGTTTTTCGCCGATGACTTCGCGAGAACGCCGGATTGTGCACATGGCTCTGCGGGGTGAGACGGAGCTGACGAGCGAGAGTTTTGGCACGGGGCCGACGCGGCAGGTGGTGATTTACCTGGCGAGCGGACCGAAGCCGAATGTTCCGCTGCTGCCACCGCCGCCGCCGCGGCGGGCTTTTGGAGCGCCGGCGACGGAACGGGCACCGCGGGATGATCGGGATCGGCGGGGTCCGCGATCGGGACCGCGTCCGCGGCGCGACGCGTAAGTTTTCGTGGTGGATACAATTGTTGCGATAGCGACGCCGCCGGGCCGGGGCGGGATTGGGGTGGTGCGGGTGTCGGGAGTAGGGGCTCGTACGATCGTGGAAGAGGTGTTGGGCGCGCCGCTGGGGGCGGTGCGGGTGGCGACGTTGCGGAAGATCGTGGACCCGGTGGTGGTGACGTACTTTGCGGGGCCGCAGTCTTACACGGGTGAAGACGTGGTGGAGATTTCGTGCCACGGGGCACCGGTGATTTTGCGGCACGTGGTGGAGCAGTGTGTGGAGGCGGGGGCGCGATTAGCGAATCCGGGCGAGTTTACGCTGCGGGCGATGGTCCATGGGCGGTTAGACCTGCCGCAGGCGGAGGCGGTGCGGGATTTGATTAACGCGTCGACGTTGTACCAGGCGCGGGTGGCGGCGCGGCAGGTGGGTGGGTCGGTGGCGAAGGTGGTGCGGCCGATTAAGGAGATGCTGCTGGAGTTGATCGCGCTCCTGGAGGCGGGGATCGACTTTGCCGAAGACGACGTGAGCGTGGCACCGGATGCGGAGTTGCTCCGGCGGTTGGCCCCGATTGCGGCGGCAGTGGAGCGGTTGGCGCGGAGCTTCGACTATGGGCGACTGGTCCACGGGGGGGTGACGCTGGCGATTGTGGGCCGGCCAAATGTGGGGAAGAGTTCGCTGTTTAATCGCTTACTGGACCAGGACCGGGCGATAGTGACCGATATCGCGGGGACGACGCGGGATTTGGTGGCGGAGACGGCGAGTTTGGGGGGTGTGCCGGTTCGTTTTGTGGATACGGCGGGGATTCGGGCGGGAGGCGATTTGGTGGAGACTCTGGGGATTGAACGGAGTCTGCAGGCGATGGCCGACGCGGATCTGACGATTGTGGTGGTGGACGGGAGCGTTGAGTTGGCGGCGGAAGATGAGCGGATTTTAGAACGGGCGGAGGAGCAGGGGCGGCATTTGGTGGTGCTGAACAAGTCGGATTTGACGGTGAAGGTGGAGCGGGCGGGGTTGTGGGTTTCGGCGAAGACCGGGGAGGGGGTGGAGGAGTTGCGGGCGGCGATCTTAGCGACGATTGGTCATGCCTCGGCAGGGGAGCATGAGTTTTCGTTCATTACGTCGTTGCGGCAGGCGGAGTTATTCCGCTCGAGCGGAGAAGCGTTGCGGAAGGCGGAGCAGGCGGTGGGGCACCGGGTACCCCACGAGATGCTGCTTTTGGACCTATACGAAGGGCTATGGGCGCTCGATGCCGTGACTGGCGCGACGACAGCGGACGACATCCTGAACCGGATTTTTTCTACTTTCTGTATCGGAAAGTAAGCTATTCGGCGACAGCGACGGCGACGGCTGCGGTGGTAGCCTTTTTGCGGGCGGCGCGCTTCTTCTCAGGGGGAGGCGTCCGGTTCGATTTGGTCAAGTTGGGCAGGACGATGGAGAGGACGAATTTCTTCTCGCCTAGATCGTCGAATTTGATCGTGATGTGCTCTTCGGTGCAGAGGACCACGCTGCCGAGGCCGAATTTGGGATGTTCTACTTGCGCGCCGATGGCGAATGCGGGTTTAGCGGCCATATCGATGGACTCCTAAAAGCTATGATAACACAGGGTTTTGAAACGAACCGAACCCTGGGAGCGTCGAGATGACTATGAGAGTTCTGATCCTGCTGGCGATGGGTGGCGCAATGTATGCGCAAGAGCGGTATGCGGTGGTGCTGGAGGCGCCTCCTACGGTGGTGGCCCGTACTGGTCGGGCGAAGGTACTAGAGGCGCAGAAGGCGCTGCGAGGGGATCTGAGCCGAATGAAGGTTCGGGAGATGGGAAGCACGGAAACTCTCGTAAATGCCGTGTTTGTGGAGGCGACGGCGGAAGAGGCGTTGGAATTGGCGGGGCGGCCGGGGGTGAAGTACGTGCAGCGGTTGCGGAAGTACAAGCGGCTGGATCAGGCGGCGTCGCAACTGGTGCAGGCGCAGGCGGCATGGAGTGCGCTGGGCGGGGTGGAGAGCGCGGGGGCGGGGGTGAAAATCGGAATTTTAGATAGCGGAATTGATCAGACGCACCCGGCGTTCCAGGACGCGGGATTAGCGATGCCGGCGGGATTTCCGAAATGCGTGGGGAGCGACTGCACTTACACGAGTAACAAGGTGATTGCGGCGCGCAGCTTTGTGGATTCGCTCGTGTATCTATTTGAGACCGACACGCGACCGGATGATTTGAGCCCGCGCGACCGAGTGGGGCATGGAACGGCAGCAGCGATGTTGGCGGCAGGGAGAGCGATGCAGGGTCCAGGATCGAGTGTGACGGGGATTGCTCCGAAGGCCTATCTCGGGAACTACAAGGTGTTTGGTTCGCCCGGGATTAATGATTTCTCGGACGATCTGGCGATTATCCGTGGGTTGGAAGCGGCGCTGGCCGATGGGATGGACATTGTCAGCATGTCCCTGGGGCAGGCGGCGGTATGGGCTCCGAACGATCGGGGGACGATTTGCGGCAAGACGGGGCAGACGGCGTGTGACATTCAGGTGGAAGCGGTGGAGAACGCGATTCGGGCGGGGATGGTGGTGGTGGCGAGCGCGGGCAACGACGGGGATGTGGGCGGAAAGATTCCTACGCGGAATTCGATCTCCTCGCCGGGCTCGGCTCCTTCGGCGATTACGGTGGGGGCGACGACGAATAGCCGGGTGTTGGTGCAGACGGTGCGGGTGGAGGGTGGACCGGAAACGTTGCAGCAGATCAATGCGCGGTTTGGGACGGGGAGTAAGGTGTTGGCGGTGAATCCATCGCCGATGGTGGACGTGGCGGGTTTGGATGGGAACGGGAAGGCTTGTGATGCACTGGGGACGGGGGCCTTGGCAGGTTCGGTGGCGCTGGTTTTACGGGGCGACTGTTCGTTTTTGACGAAGTTGAGGAACGCGGAGCGGGCGGGAGCGTTGGGTGTGGTGGTTTATCAGGCGAGCAGCAACGGGGTGTTTGTGGCAACGGGCTTGGAGGGAACGACGATTCCGTTGCTGGTGATTGGGAATCGGGACGGGTTGGCACTGAAACAGTATTTGACCACGACGCCGGGTGCGCGGGTGGGCTTTGATGTGGCTCTGCGGTCCGTGAATGCGACGGCAGATGACATGGCGATTTTCAGTTCGCAGGGGCCCTCC
>JBBRIO010000316.1:0-6453 GCA_038220855.1 Bryobacterales bacterium
CGAGATGCTCGAAAAGCTGACCGGTCTGCACGCAGAAACCATGCTGATCACCGACCAGAGCAATGCCGCCGCGGCGAATCTGAAAGCCAGTCGTCCGATCGTTATCCCGGCGAAGCTGGGCCGTAAGAGAGCGCTACCCGAGGAGCTGTTCACGCCCATCCCTTACATCATCCCCGCGCAGTTGTTCGCGGAGTGCTTGGCGTCGGAAAAGGGATTGAATCCCGACCAGCCGCGGACGCTTTCGAAAGTGACGCGGACGCTTTAGCCCTGCGCCATTCGATCAGCCCACCGCAAGAAGCGCCAGAGCTCCTTGCGGTGGGTCCAGGCGAACGCGAAGAAGTCGCGGAAGCCGATCGACTCCGCGTGAACGCCCCAATATGTTTCGATGCGCCAAAGGATGTACGGGCTGGCCCAGGGCCGCAGCCGATAACCCTTCGAGGTTCGCCACAAGTACGTCACCACCGTTAGAGCACCGCCGAAATCTTCGTACCGGCGGCGGTTGCGTAGTAGCCGCTGCGCGTCCGAACGGTGGGGCTGCCGGGAGCCTTCACGGCAATGCGAACTTGGCGGAATACGCCGTCGTCGGGCTTGGTCGGATTGTAGGCGATGATGTACTGGCTGCGGATTTCCTTGGCGATCGCGATGGCCATCGCCTCGACGGCTTCGAGCGTTTCGGGGAAATGGGCGACGCCGCCGCTCTGCTTGGCCAGCATATCCATCGCTCGTTTAGCGCGTTTCGCTTCGCGAGGACGCTCTTCATTCAGAATGCCAATAGCGAAAATCAGCACCTCCGTCCTCTGCGCCTTGCTCAGTAGTTTCTCCAGCGTGTTCACGTCGCTCGAAGCGGTGTCGTCGCCGTCCGTGATCACGAGCAAAACCTTCTTGTCCTTCTTGCCCTTGTCCTTGATGTGATCGAGCGACATGGTCAAGGCGTCGCGCATCGCCGTCCCGCCGCGCGAATCGATCCGGTTCAGTCCAGCCTCCATCTTCTTGACGTCGCTGGTCATCGGCACGTCCAGGTAGGCGTCTTCGTTGAAGTTGACGATGAAGACTTCGTCGAACGGATTCGAGGCCTTCACGAGCTGCACGGCCGCACTCTCCACCCGCTTGCGTTTCGCCCGCATGCTACCGGAGTTGTCGATCACCAAACCGAGCGATACCGGAACATCTTCGCGCTTGAAAATCTTGATCGCCTGTTCAACGCCGTCTTCGTAAACCTTAAACGCATCGCGCTTCAGGTCGGTAATAAACGTGCCTTTCTTGTCAACAACGGTCGCATGCAGCAGCACCTCCCGCGTGTCCGAGCGGAAGGTTAACCCTCCGGTATCCTGACCGTAAAGGCCGGTTGCCATCGCGGCGGTGATCGCCTGCGCCAACCGAACGGCGAAAGCTCTTCTATTGAGCGGGAGCATAATATCCTTGACGCCAGAACGGCCGCAGAGGCGGCAATCCTCGCGGTTGCACGAGCTTTACTTGAACCCGACGGTACTTTCCATCGCGGTTCCCATTGGTGGGGACGTAGCCGATCACGTACTGGTTCCGCAACTCCATGCCGATCTTGCCCGCCACGTCCGGTAAGTCGTTCAAGTTTTCAACTGGAAAATGGCGTCCGCCCGTCTGTTCGGCCATTTCGTTCAGCAATCCGGGGCCGGACAGCTCTTCGGCGCTCCGGCTACGGGCCGACACCGGCTCGAAAATTCCGATGGCATAAATCTGCACATCCGCTTCGCGAACCAGATTCTTAATTTCACTCTCGGTGTAGCGGCTGGAGTTGTCCCCGCCGTCGGAGAGGATCAGGATCGCCTTTCGCGTATTCTTCGCCTTCTTCATCTGATTCAGCGCCATATAAACGCCATCCAGGAGTGCCGTCCGGCCTTTGGCTTGGGTGAAGGTCAGCCGATTCTGAATTTCTTCCGTGTTGGTCGTGAACGGCTGCACCAGCTCCGGCCGATCGTTGAATTGAACCAGGAAAAATTCGTCTTCGGGGTTGGCGGTTTTGAAGAATTGAGCGGTGGCCAAGCGGGCTTTCTGAAGCTTCGAGCCCATGCTGCCGCTGGCGTCGAAAACGAGCCCAACGGAGAGCGGGGCATCTTCGCTCGCGAAGGTGGCAATCTTTTGTTCAAGCTTATCTTCGAGCAATTTGAAGTGCTCCGCTTCAAGACCGGTGACGAACCGATTCAACGGGTCGGTCACGGTCACATTGATCAGCACCAGATTCGTGTCGACGCGAATGGTGGCCGGGCGTCCACTCAGTTCTTTATCCTCGGCGCTCGCGGTGGCTGCCTTCTTACGCGGCGCGACCGAATCCCGGGACGAACCCTTGCTGGGGCCACCTTGCTCTGGCGGCTTCTGCGTTTTGTCTCCCGCCAGCGCGACTGTGATCCACAGCGCGCCCGAGGCCGTCACAAGAAGAACGAGCTGACGCAAATTCACGGGGATACCTCTACCAAACGAACCCATTCGCAGTATATCACTCCCCCTTTTCCGGGAACCTTTCCCCAGTTACACTCGTATCAACAACGCAATGGAACTCCGGATTGACGGGCTGTCTAAAACCTACGCTAACGGCGTGAAAGCACTTGACCAGGTTTCGCTCTCGGTGCCTCGCGGCATGTATGGCCTTCTCGGCCAAAACGGCGCGGGCAAGAGCACCCTGATGCGAACGATCGCGACGCTGCAGGACGCAGATTCCGGCTCCGTGCTCCTCGGCGATCTGAACGTGCTGGTGGACAAAGACGCCGTCCGGCAGCGGCTCGGGTACCTGCCGCAAGATTTCGGTGTCTATCCCCGTATCAACGCGGTGGACATGCTAAGCCACCTTGCTCTGCTGAAGGGCATCACGAAGGCCTCGGAGCGGAAGGCACTGGTCGACTCGATGCTGCAGCGGGTTAATCTGTTTGAGCACCGCAAGAAAGCGCTTACCAGCTATTCTGGCGGCATGCGCCAGCGGTTCGGCATTGCCCAGGCGCTGATCGGGAGCCCGCAGTTGCTTATCGTCGACGAGCCGACCGCCGGCCTCGATCCCGGCGAGCGCAATCGATTCTATAACCTGCTGGCGGAAGTGGGCGAGAGCGTGATCGTGATTTTGTCGACGCACATCGTCGAGGACGTGCTCGAACTCTGCAGCAAAATGGCGATCATTCACCAGGGACGGGTGCTTTATGAAGGCGGACCCGAGGCGGCGGTGAGTTCGCTCGAAGGCAAAATCTGGCAGCGCCGGGTTCCAAAGGCGGACCTCAAAGAGATCGAGCAGCAGCATCGGGTGATCTCGAGCAAGATGGTGGCGGGTCAGCCGTTAGTTCACGTCTACGCCGATTCTTCGCCCGGTGAGGGCTTTGAGCCTGCTCGTCCAGGTCTCGAAGACGTTTTCTTTTCCCGCATCGGCGGGTTGGTTTAGGAAACGACTATGCTGCTCGAATTCCTCCGCTTCGAACTTCGCTTTTGGCTCCGCGGCATGATGCTGTGGGTGTTCTTTTTCATCATCGGGACGCTCGTTTTCGCGGCCACCTCGTCGGACAAAATCACCGTCGGCGGCTCGCTCGAAAACACCTTCCGCAACGCGCCGTACGTCATCCAGAACTTCTACTCGATCATGGGCGTGTTCACGCTCATGATGACCACCGCGTTCGTCAACTCCGCGGCGGGCCGGGACTTCGCCTACGGCACGCAGCAGATGATTTTCTCGACGCCGATCACGAAGCGCGACTATCTATTTGGCCGCTTCTTCGGCTCCGTGGTGGTCGCCGTGATTCCGATGCTCGGCATCTCGGCTGGCATCCTGCTCTCGGCCGTTATGCCCTGGAACGACGCCGAACGCTGGGGTCCGATTGTCTTCGCCGCGCACTGGAAAAGCATTCTGATCTTTGCGATTCCGAATACTCTTTTCTGCGGCGCCTTCGTCTTCACGATTGCGGTGCTGACCCGCAGCACGGTCACTTCCTTTCTCGGCAGCCTGTTCCTCCTGACCGGGTTCGTCGTGTCGGAAATCCTGACCGAGAATCTTGACAACGAGACCCTCGCGGGGCTGATTGATCCCTTCGGCGCGCGCACGTTCGGACTGATGACGAAGTATTGGACCGTCGCTGACCGGAACTCGATGACGATCGGCTGGGACGGGATGCTCGTCTGGAACCGTGTGCTCTGGCTCTCAGTCGGGGCGGCGTTATTCGCGTTTGCCTACTGGCGTTTTTCGTTTTCTGACCGCGTCAAGAAGGGCGCTGCGCCCGCCGTCGATGCGCTGTCAACGGCGGAGCCTGTCGCACTACCCGCCGCGCAATTCCGTCACGGCGGCACCGCGGCGTGGGCCCAGTTCGTCGGCCTGTTGAGCTTTGAGTTTTGGGGCTTGGTCAAGACGACGAGCTTCATCGTGCTGCTGGCCGCGGCGCTGCTCAACACGGCCCCCAGCCTAATATTCTCCTCTTCAGAAGGGTACGGCAACACCTTCCTGCCGATCACGTACCGCATCGTCGAAACCATTCAGGGCTCGCTGTATCTCTTCTTGCTCGCGATGATCACTTACTATTCGGGCGTGCTCGTGTGGAAGGAACGCGATGCGAAGATGGACGAGATCACCGACGTCGCCCCGTTTCGGTCTGCCTTGGCTTACGCGGCGAAGTTCGTGGCACTGATGGGCGTGATTGCGCTCATCCAGTTGTTGATGCTGGGCGTCGGCGTGGCCTTCCAGAGCTACCAGGGATACGGGCGCCATCAGTTCGACCTCTTTCTTTCCGAACTGTTCCTCTACGATTTTTCGCTCTTCGTGCTCCAAGCGGTGCTGGCGTTTTTTATCCATGTGCTCTCTCCGAACAAGTACGTCGGCTACTTTGGCTATCTGATCTTTCTCGTCGCCAACGCCTTCGTCTGGGCACTGCTCAATGTCGCCACGCGCCTCGTCCGCTATAGCTCGCGGCCGGAGTACACCTACTCCGACTTCTACGGCTATGGGCCCTTCCTCGCCAACTGGTGGAGCTTCACCGGCTATTGGATGCTCATCGCCGCCGTGCTGGTTTTGCTCAGCGTTACGCTGTGGCCGCGGGGGAAGGAAACGCGTTTGGCTAGCCGGTTCGGTCTGTTCCGCGGCGCACTTCGTGCGGCGACCTTGGTCGCGGCTGGATCCGCCGCCGCCTGGGGAGGCTGGCTTTACTACAACACCGCCGTGCTGAACCCGCTGCTCGGGCCCGAAACCCGCCTGGACCGGCAGGCCGAATACGAACGGACATATAAGCCGTTCGAGAAACTACCCCAGCCGCGAATCACCTCGATTCGCTACGAAATCGACATCTTCCCGGAGCGCCGGGGACTCGTGCTGAAGGGCGATCAGGAGATCGTCAACCCGCATTCCCAGCCGATCAACGCCGTCCATCTGATCGTGGACCGCGACTATTCGAACGAGATTCAAATCGACGGGGCCACCATCGAGAAGGACGACCCCCGCCTGTCGTACCGCATCTACAAGCTTTCGCCGCCGATGCAGCCGGGCGAGAAACGCCGGATGCGTTTCACGACTGCCTTTGCGCCCAAAGGCATCCAGAATTCGACCCCCGTCGTCGAGGTCACCGCCAACGGGACCTTCTTTAACAATGGCATCACGCCGCAGATCGGCTACCAGGCTGGCGGCGAAATCAGACAGCGCAACGACCGCAAAAAGCGCGGTCTGCCGGAGCGGGAGTTGATGCCGGTGCTCGAGCGGAATTGCACCGCCAACTGCGCGAATACCTACCTGAGCAACAACTCGGATTGGGTGAACGTGGAAACCGTAATCAGCACCGCCGCCGACCAGATCGCGATCGCGCCGGGCACGCTGGAGAAGGAATGGAACAAGGACGGCCGCCGTTACTTCCAATACCGCCTCGACCACGAATCGATGAACTTTTACAGCTTCCTGTCGGCGCGCTACGCCGTCGCTCGCGAAGAATGGAACGGCATTCGGACGGAGGTCTACTACTACCCGGAGCACTCCTGGAACGTCGCAAAAATGATGAAGTCGATTCAGAAATCGCTCGACTACTACACGAAGAATTTCGGGCCGTACACCCACAAGCAGGCCCGCATCATCGAGTTCCCACGCATCGCCTCGTTCGCCCAGGCCTTCCCGGGCACGATGCCCTATTCGGAGTCGATCGGGTTCATCGCCAAGATGGAGAAGCCGGACGATATCGATATGGTCTATTACGTTGTCGCCCACGAAATGGGCCATCAATGGTGGGCTCACCAAGTGGTCGGGGCCAACATGCAAGGGGCCACGCTGTTATCAGAAACGCTGGCGCAATACTCGGCGCTGATGGTGATGGAGAAGGAATACGGCCGGGATACGATGCGGAAGTTTCTCGAGTACGAGGCCGACCGCTACCTCTCCGCCCGCGGCCGTGAACCGTTGAAGGAACGGCCGATGTTGACGGTGGAAGCTTCGCAAGGCTACATTCACTATCGCAAGGGTAGCGTCGTCGTCTACCA
>JBBRIO010000317.1:0-6451 GCA_038220855.1 Bryobacterales bacterium
ATTCCGTACTAGCCATTGGCCGAGCTCTCCGTGCAAGTCCAGGTTCAGCAAATACAGGTTGTGCATACGGTAGGAGATCCCTTTCGGCAACGTAAGCGCTTCCGGAACCACGCCTTCTTGTGCCACTAGCGTCTGTGATCCTCCGCGAAATGCCGGTCCCGGTCGCAACTCATCCCCGGCCAGGCGGATCACACGCCCATCCCGTCCGCCCAGCGATCGCAATACCGCGGCGGGGTCACTCTGCACACACTCCTCACACATCGCCCGAGCTTCGCGGTCTCCATGTCCGGTATCCAAAAAACGTTCCGCCAACTTCCGCAGTTCCGCCAGCGGTGCCATCGCGGCCTCAGGTGCTCCTTGCGTCAGCGCATAGGCGTTCCCCGCCCCTTGGTTGCTCATGTGGCTCTCCATAACATCCAGCACCCGTGTCGCCGCATCGCGCGCCGCAAAGAACCGCGCGCCGGCCCGCAGGTCCGCCCAGTGGTCATCGGCCAGCACCCCCGGTTTCCGTTCCCATCCGCCCGGCGCCCCGGCTTGGCTGCGAATCTCCTCCATCCAGTGAAGTGCTCGCCGCCGCCGTTCCGTGTCGGATGCGCTTTCCTGCCCGCCCTGCAGAATGCGTTCCCGCAACAGTGACCTCGTGTTTCCCGGGAGTTCCCGTACCGGTTTGATCGCCTCCGCCAGTTCAGGCGAGTTGAGCGGTGTCGCCGGTTCGCTCACCCATTTCATCAGATGATCTTCCAAATCGCGCCTGTAAGGCCGGTAATCTTTGCTGGCGGACTTCACCATGCCTTCGCCGGCCGACGAAAGGCTAAACCCATTGAATCGTCCCCCCCGCGTCGCCACGAGCCCGAGGGCCGGCAGCGCCTGCACTGTCGCCATGCGCATGGGTTGGGTAACGTAGAAGTTCCGTTGTCGCACGCGAGCGAACTCAAGATTCTCTCCCCGAGTCCGCAGTTTATTAACACCTCGCAGTCGGCTATCGCGGGTCCAGCCATTGCCCTCAAAGGCAAACCAGCATCCCAGCGCCTCAATGGCATTAGCGGTCTCAATGTTTTGCGCCCGAGTGCCGTGGCTTCGTGCCTTCTCAGCGACGGCAACGCCGAGCGTAGCCAGCACCAGTTGCATCCCAAACCACACGCCGCCCATTCCGGGAACCGCCAGGTCGTTGAACCGTCGAACCGCTCCCCCGACACCCAACGTCCGTGTCCGCCGCATTCCAGCCAGCGTCGCTGGCCCCAGCAATCCCCACTCAAAATCGTTCACAATCCCTCCCGGAGACTCACCGTATCCCTCTTGTCATCGGCAGTAAAGCGAAACTTCTTTACCCGGCCCCGACGACAACCACCTGCTCGCGGTGGCCGAAGCGGGCGAGGCCCAGTTCCTACTGACCGGTGATCAGCCAACCCTGGGTATGAAGCGACATGACTCCACTCGAATCATCACGCCAACTGAGCTGCTTGCATGGTTTGAGCGAAGCTCGTCGAACGAGTGAAGGGGCTTGGTGGCTGGCTTGGTGCCTGGAAGGATTGGCATACGCCAAACCACGCCGAAGTTAACCTTCCAGACCGTTGGCTTTGCGAAGTTCTTCGGACCCGAAGTGCGTGTACTGTGAGCTCCAAGCTCACGCGCCAGCGCTTCCATCAGCTCTCGTCGCACTAAGCGGAGGGCCACCTCGCGCTTCCGGGGCGCGGTCCACCGCGAGTTCGGGACCAGGAGGCCGAAGGTTCGAATCCTCTCGCCCCGGCCACTCAACCCACTGAAATCATTATCTGTTTTGACGGCCGAGGGCTCAATGCTCCCGGCCGTTTCGCTTTCACTATGCCCATTCTATGCCCACCCCTCGCTCGCTCCATTGCGGCTTTGATCGTATCGGCCGGCGGATGGACGTAGCGGCGGGTGGTTGAAAAGTCGCTATGGCCGGCAAGACAGGCCGGGGTGTATGGATCCATGAACGCGGCGCAGCGCGTCCAGGCACGCGCGGCGGAAGGTGTTGAGCGTGAACGGCTCCACCTTCGCAGCGGCGAGCGCTTTCTTTTGCTACTTCTTCAGCGTGGACTTCTCGATGCGGCCAGTTGCCGTGGGTGCCGGGAAGATCCATTCGGATTCCGCAACGGTCTTCCGCCTGTCGTGCTGCGCGGCGACCCGTTGCGTCATCGGAATCGAGCGCCTTGCGTTTTCCGTCTTGCCGAATCGGATGTGGAGCGAACCATCGCGGAGTTCGTCCCAGCGCAACCGGAAGCATTCCTCGGGGCGTAGCGCGCAATCGAGCAGGACCGTCGCCACGTCGCGCAGCAAGTAGCTCTTCGCGAAGGTAGCGGCCACGTAGCACTGTTTCCTCCTCGAAACTCAGGACTCGCTCGCGATGATTCTCGCCGCCCAGCATTTCCACCTTCGGCAGCACCCTTCTCCACCTTGCCCCATTCGACCGCCAGCTTCAGCAGCCTCCGCAAGACTTCAAGTTGCCGATTGATGCTGGCAACCGCGAGCCCGGTCTGGCGGCGCTTGCCGATGAACGCAGCGATCTTGTCGCCGGTGATGGCATCGAGCGGTGAACCGGCCAGCGGATCCAACTCACGCAGGTTCTTGAGCCCGTTCCGGTATTATTCGAGAGTCTTGGGCTTGTTGGCGAAGCGCGATTCAACGAACGGTGTGAAATCGTTATCGACGAACCCGCGCAATGTCGGGACCGGCTTCTTATCGCGAATGCCCACCTCGGCCTTCGCCAACGAAACCTTGCGCGCGGCCTCGATCTGTTCGGCCCCGCGCTTGTTCGGCTGCTTGGTGCTCTCCCGGATCTGGCTACCGTGCCAAGTGAACTTGTACCACCAGTTCTTCGAGCCCTTTTGTTTGTAGACCGGCATGGCGATTGCTCCCAGAATACGGATGCAGCGCGCGGTTCAACGAATTTCTGCGCTCCAGAAAAATTTTGCGGGAGCCGTTGTGATCGCGTGCGGGGCTTTACCACGCGGCGCGCGGCGCGGTAGTTCTTATCGGCTATCCGCCAAATGGCGGAGTTTTGGGCGTCGCTGTCCGCCAACGCCTCGGCGCTCACGGGAAATTGACCACCTGTGCTCGGATAGAGTTGACCACACCGAAATCAGGCCTTGCCACGTGGCAGGCCACGGAGAGTCGCGGCAGCATCTGCGTCGCAGGCGCATAAGTCCTTCCTCCTGACCGGACATTTTAATCCGACATCATACTGCGCGGCGATGCCGCGCGGCAGTGAGCCGGCGGACCTTCGACGTGAAAGCCGGGTTGTTGGTCAACTTTTGGTGAGTAGGGGTGGGTAACTTCTCGCGAGTGCCGAAGGCCAACGTAATCGGTTGATTGCCCGCGAGTTGTGCTCGAAATCGCGGGCCCGCTGCCGCCATGCCTTTACGTTCCACTATCGAGATCGGCGCCAGAAAACCGCTGCCCCTGCGGGCGGGGAAATGGCACGAGACGTCTTAGGACGCCTTTCGATGACTCAGTCGGCCGAGGCCATACGCGGTCGTGGAATATAGTAGTTGTGCGCCAAGCCTCGCAGAAATCGGGCCTAACTCGCGGCGGATGAACGGGATGCGTTGTCATCCGAAGAGGCCCGTCGTGGTGCCACTTGGCGCACACGGGAAGCCTGTTCACCGGATGAAAAAGTGACGGGAAATGGACGGCACGTAGTAAACCTGATCGCGAAGTTCAACGGGATCGGAGAGTGCCCAGATGTAGACGAGGGCTTCTATCACGTCCCCGATGGACGCGTCCTGCGGCACGATAAAGAGCCCAGGACTGGATTTACCCGCCGCGAGGTGTGCACGGAAGTGATCGAGCATGGTCCGGCGGTCATGAGATACCAGAACGCGCCTTTCGAGAGCGGCGCGGTCCAGCAGTTCAGGATCGCCCACGCCATCAAGACCAGCCTCCTGAGCGGAAACGAAATCCATCGAAGGCTCCCGCCGCCGCGCGGCCTTCACTTTTCCGAACTTGAGGTCGTTGTCTGCCTGGAACCGAATGCTCAAGAGCGCCGCTCACCATGAGCGGCCTCAGCCTTCGCGCGTTGGATGTTGGCCCACAACGTCGGGTTGGCCTGCTCAAGGGAAATAGCGGTGCCCTCGAATTCCTTCTTGGTGTCTTCGAGGTACTTGTCGATCACGGCCTGGTGGTCGAGGTAGAAGGCAATCGCCCCGTAGATCTGGCCGCGCTTGAGCGAAGGAAAGTCTTCCTGAATGGCTTCAGGTGATTGGCCATCGTTGAATGAGTACACCACGGAATCGAGCGAAATGCGCGTCCCGGCCACGTAGTAGCCGCCGTTGCGCTGTTCGATGTACTCGCTGTGCATGGTTTGCTCCGGCTTCGATTATACGAGACGGGGCCGAGGACTACTCACTGAGGACTGCTCACAATCAACGATATATCCAATTGTGTATAATCACACCGGTGGGGAAACATCCGATCATCAAGGGAAGCGGCGACGTTTTCACCGGCCTCGGTTTCTCGCCCGCCGAATCCCGCAACTTGCGGCTCCGGTCGCAGATGATGACGGCGCTACGGAAGTTCATCGAGAAGGAAGGACTGACTCAAGCAGACGCTGGCGATCGCCTGAAGGTCAGTCAGCCGCGCATCTCGGACCTGACCCGCGGCAAGATCAGCCGATTCTCGCTGGACACGTTGGTCAACATGCTCAGCGACGCGGGTTTGGAAGTCGACTTCCGGATCAAGCCGCGGTCTCGGCGAGTGGCCTGAAAGAGGTGTGACGGGGTGGTGCCTAGTCCGTTGTACTCTTGCAATCTACGGCTCTCCGCCGTCCTTCCCTGTCAGCAAGTGGGGCGAATTGAGGATTTGAAGTAAGTCCGTTGCGTCGAGTGAAGGAGGTCGTGTCTCGACATGCGTGAGATATCGTGACGAATCCGGCCCCCAATCGAAATAGAGGCCCGCACCGGGCTCATTGAGTCGCGCCGCCAACTCAGATACGATCTCGAGTTCTTGCGAAAAGAGGAGCTTGGGCGATTCGTCACCCAAGAGGTGCGCGTAGACTGCAAGCCGATAGCGCCCTTCAATGAAGCGAAACACACTACCGTCAAACGGAGTTAGGAAGTGGTGATTTGTCGCGACGCCTGTCTCGCCAACGAATAACCCGCTGCCGCGGACTAGCCTGTCGTCCCCGTGAACCCAAATTTTGAAATTTTGGATCGTCTCATTACGCCGTAACGAGACGTGCATGCTTTGAATTACGCGTCCGCGTTTGGACGTCGAAAACAGCAAAGTCCTCAGGTAGACCTTCGGTAAACTCCCACCCTTTTCGGTCGGTTTATCCGGCCCGAAAAAATGACCGTCGGTTCTGTCATTTTCACAGTGACTCGGCGAAACAGGGTAAGCCACGCATTTAACGCAGACACGCCAAGAGCGAGCCCGGAAATGGCGATGGTGATCGGATCAGCCATGTGTTTGGATACCCTCGACCCAAGTATAACCAGAGGCCGATCACTCCCCCGAATCTTGGCCCAGGCTCAAGGAGGCCGGTCGCGGCCGCCGCTTGCCTCGGAACCTGGTTATGAAGGGCGAAGGCCGGAGCCGAAGTCCGTTGCCGGCGCTGTCGGTGACCTAACCGGAACGCCGTTTACACAAACCTATTGACAAGCCCGTTCACTTCCCGCAATGAGTTGATTTTCCGTTTCAAGAACATCCTGATAGAAGCGCAAAGGCGGGAGGTCCTGCCGCAATCATCACCACCTCGCTCGCCACCAGGATTCGACCTTTTTGCCCTCTCCCGCCAACCCGTTCACAAGCAATTCATATTTATTTTTACTCCTTTCTTTTCAATAACCTATCCCCACTTTTCACCTTCCCCTCACCCCCCGAAATTAGGAACCCATAGTGTAGAATCAAACCAGCGAAAGCAACCACGCCCCGACCTGGCTACCAGGCGGGGCGTTTCTATTTCCAAAAGGAGTTTCCATCATGTCCCAAGAACCAACCGACCAAGAGCGCAAAGCCCGTCGCGCCGAAATCAACCGGCAAAATGCGCAAAAAAGCACCGGACCCAAAACCGATGCCGGCAAAATGAACTCCCGCCTCAACAGTCTCAAAAACGGCAGCCGAACCGTCATCGTGGACAACTCCGGGGCGCCCGGACTCGCCCTGCTTTCGAGCGAAGATCCTACCGAATATCGCAATATGCTAGCCGAATATTCGCGCTATCTCGATCCCAGGAGCCGCGTCGAAGTCGGAATCGTCCAAAGGATCGTCGACTCCCAGTGGCGCCAGTTGCGCAATTCCAAGCTCCAAACGCTCGAGATGGAAGCCTCCCTCGCCGAGGCCAGCCAAAGCGAGGACCCTGGGGTCGAGCCGCAACTGCTCGGCTCGATCAATCTGCTGATGGCCAACCGCATGACTCTCGATTCGAAAATACCGCAACAGCTGCGCCGGGACGAAGCAGCCCTGGTCCGGCTCATCAGTGCCAGCCTCCGAGAGC
>JBBRIO010000318.1:0-6443 GCA_038220855.1 Bryobacterales bacterium
TCTCAAACCCAAAGCCAATCGGGTCGATCAAGCTGTGGCAGGAAGCGCAGCCAGGGTTAATCACGTGCTCGGAAAGCCGTTCCCGATTCGTCTGCGGCCGTTCGGCTGAGAAGGGTGGCAGGTTCGTATTCACGCCCGCCGGGGGGTCCGGTACATGCTGGCACAGAAACTGTTCCCGCACGAACAGGCCACGGGCCGTCGGCGAGGACTCGTCCGGCTTAGCTGTACTCGCCAAAAACAGCGCTTGGCCCAGGATTCCAGCCCGCTCCGAGGCCGGAGGAAAGTTCACCTTTTCAAACTCCTGCGCCGGAGCCGGCACCCCGTAGATCGACGCTAGCTCGCCGTTCACGTATCCATACGGCGCCGTAAACAGCTCCATGAAATTCCGGTCGTTCCATACGAGGTCGCTCACAAACAGCCGCGCCTCTTCCGTCATCGCGACCGCCGTTTCCCGGGTGAATTGCGGGTGCTTGCGGCGATCCTTGCTGGCGGTCAAAATTCGATCAAAACGCAGCCATTGGCCGACGAATTCGTTCAACGCCACCCGGGCTCGCGGGTTGTCCAGCATCCGGTTCACATGGGATTGCACCCCTTTCGGATTGCCTAATTCGCCCTGAGCAGCGGCCGCGAAAAGCTGCGCGTCGGGCATCGTGTCCCAAAGGGCATACGACAACCGGCTGGCCGTCACATAGGGCTTCAACTTGGGGTCGGAAGTCTCCTCGAGCCGGAATAGGAAATTGGTGGATTGCAGCATGGCTTCAATCACCAATTGCGCGCCCTTCACAAACTCCTTCTCGGTCCCAAACAGCGCCTCGTAGCGCTGCTGCTCCCCGCTTTCGAGCGGACGGCGGAACGCCTTCAACCCGAACTCTCGGACGAACTTCGACCGGCAAGGCAGCGACGGTTGACAGCCAATGAGGCCCCGCGTATCGCCGCCGCGCATCGCGCTCCGCGCAATCTTTTCGGCCGCTTCGCTGTAAGATTCAATCAGCAATGGCGAAAGGCTCTGGCCCTGAATCTGGTTCCGAAAGCCATTCACGAAGTCTTCCGGCGGAAACCGATCGGCGGGCTTGGAGACGTCGCCAACCAAGTCACGGACGGTCTGGTTGTATTGGCTATGAGTCAAGCGCCGGAGTTCCACCCGCGGAGCTTTCTGGCCTCCTCCGCCCTCTTGCTCTTCCCGATAGCGGAGCGCTTTGGCGAGCTCATCGCCGCTGAGTTTGGTCAACTCCCCGATCCAGGCGCGGAGCGTTGTTTCCTCGGGGCTACCCTGCTTAACTCGTTCGCCGCCGACGTGTGAAATGCGTTTGGTGGGCTTTTCAAGGAGCAGCGATTTGCCCGGCTCCAGCCGGTCCACCAAGGTGACCAGCGAGCGAAGGAAACTGTCTTTCTGCGCGGGGGAAACGTTGCCTTCGGGGAACAGCAGTCGGGTGCCGGCGGCGACGCCGTCCCGATTGTGGCACGAGTGGCAATCGGCCTTCTCGAACACCGCATAGACAGGGGCCTGCGCGAATGCAGAGGCCGAAACGAGGAGGAGGAGGAAGAAGAGGTGCATCAGACCCTGTAAAAATCCGGCCGCCAGTTCTTGACGAGCGCCTTAATATCCTTCTGCGACAAACCCTTTTCCGCGGCCTGCATCGCCAACGCGGGGAACTCGGCGTCGGAAGCGAAACGGAGACCTACAATCTGCAACGGTTCGAGCCGCCCGTCGAGTAATTTACCGGTCAGCACGTAGTGCCGCAGATTCTCCTCGGCGCGAATCGCCCGATCCTGCGCCTTCAACGCAAAGGTCCGTGCGAAGAACGCGGTCATAAAGACGCAGACCGCCAAGACCAGCAAGAGGGACGCGCTGTAGATCCGCTGGTGATCGCCCAACGAGCTATACAGGTTTACCCCACACCCGATGATCGTAACCATCAACGTTAAGCCAACGACTAGAAACGCCGGGACGCGCTGGGCGTGGTTCTCCAAATTCTGTGTCGACATTCTTTCATTATAGTGGCTTAATGAAGACTTTCAAGCGGATTGAACGCGACGTGTTCGAAATCTTAAACGCCGCTGACCCGGATGGCTTGATCGCCAGCGGCGGACTCGACGACGAATACATCACGCAGGTGCACAACATCATCAGTTTGATGGTTCGCAAGCCGTCGCAGGAGGCGCTCGAATCCGAACTCGCGAGGCTTTTCGGACCGGCGGAGGACTCGATACTTCGGGCCCGCATGGCGGCAAAGCTCCGGGCAGTCGCCATCTAATGCAACGGCAACAAGGCTTGCCACTTCGCGGCTAGAGTCGCGAGTTCGTCGGCCAAAGCGGGGTATTGAGAACGCAAATTCCGCGTTTCTCCGGGGTCCTCGGAGAGGTTCGACAGGAACAGCGCGTCGGGGCCGGTCAAGGCCTTGTTCCCGTCGGGTCGACGGTCCAAATCCTTCCCGTTCGCGACTAACTTCCGCTGGTGGAGACGGATGGCGAGTTGACCTAGATCGGTCCAGTAGAGCTCGCGATGCGGCGACGGGGCGTCGTCGATGAGCACCCGCCAGATGGAGAGGCCATCGAGTTCAGCGGGAATGGGCAGGCCAACCGCGTCGAGAAGGGTTGGCAGGATATCCATCGCCTGGGCGATCTGCGGCAACACTCGGGGGCGGATGCGGGACGGGAAATGGACAAACCCGGGGATATGGAGACCGCCATCAAACGCCGAGAACTTGATGAACCCGCGATAGGGGCCGTTGTCGCCGGCGGTGGCGTACTGGCCCCCCAACCCGGCACGCTTCTCGGTGGTTGCTCCGTTGCCCCCCGTAAAGAAGAAGATGGAGTTGTCCCACTGGCCGGATTTCTCCAGACTGGCGCGGATCCGACCGATCCCATCGTCTACGGCGGCTACCATCGCGGCGTAGGTCTGGCGCTCGGGTGGGAGTCCGCGGAGTCTCTCCATGTAATGGTCCGGCGCATGCATGGGATAGTGGGGCGCGTTGAACTCCACATAGGCGCAGAACGGCTGCGCGGCAGCCGCCTGGGCGAAAGCAACCGTCTCGTCGGCGATTTATGCCGATTAGGCTCGCCCCAGTAAAAGTCGATGCAGCCGTTCAGAAAGCCGTCGTATGAATCGAACCCATGGGAATTGGGTTAGACCCAAGTGCCATTTGCCGATGGCGGGGGTGCGGTAACCAGCCGCCTTGAAGGACGAGCCAAGCGTCGGAATGCCGGGGGTGAGTTCCCCCCCATTCGACGATACCCCGGCGCGGGCGTGAAACCGGCCAGCGAGGATCGAAGCTCGGGCCGGGGCGCACACCGGGGCGTTTGAATACCAGTTGGACAGCACCGCTGACTTGGCTGCGATCGCGTCCAAGTTTACTGAGCAAAAAGGACCGGCGAAGCGAGTAGCTGACGGCGGGTCATTGGGCTCTAGAAATCGTCGCCGAAGGCTACTTCGCCGGAGATCGCGGTCTGGTAGGACGAGACGCGACGTTCAAAGAAGTTGGTCAACTCCTGAACGTCCTGCAACTCCATAAAGTCGAAGGGGTTCTTCGACCCGTAGATGGGCTGGATGCCTAACGATACTAGACGGCGGTCGCCGATGTACTGCAAATACTGACGCATGGCCGTAATCGACATGCCCGAGATACCGCCGCCGAGGGTATCTTCAGCGAAGAGCGCTTCGCACTCCACCGCGTCTCGAATCATATCTTTGCAGCGGGCTTCGTAGTCAGCATCAAACAGATGCGGACGTTCCCGCCGAACCGTGTTGATGACTTCGAGCGCAAACTCGATGTGGGCACTCTCATCGCGGAAGACCCAGTTCGTGCCGGTGGCTAAGCCCTGGAGCAAGCCGCGGGAGCGGAGGAAATAGACGTAGGCAAATGCCGCAAAGAAGAACATGCCCTCGATGCAGCAGGCGAAACAGACCAGATTCAGCAGAAAGTTCTTCATGTCCGCTTCGGTCTGGACGGATTCCAGATCGTTGATCGAATCGATCCACTTGAAGCAGAAGTCGGCCTTGGCCTTGATCGACGGTATGTTTTCGACGGCCGAGAAGGCCGCGGCGCGTTCGTTCGGGTCGGTAATATAAGTATCGAGCAGAGTAAGATAGAACTGGACGTGGACGGCCTCTTCATAAAGCTGCCGCGAAAGATACATCCGCGCTTCCGGCGAATTGATGTGCTTATAGAGATTCAGTACAAGGTTGTTGCCCACAATCGAGTCGCCGGTCGCGAAAAACGCCACTAAACGCTTGATTAGGTGCTGCTCGGCCGGATTCATCTTCTCGCGAAGATCGGTAACATCGGTCGAAAAATCAACCTCTTCCACCGTCCAGGTGTTCTTGATGCCCGTCTTATACATATCGTAAAAGACGGGGTACTTCATGGGGCGAAGCGTTAGGTCAAATCCGGGATCGAGAATCATTGATAGTTATTCCGTACTTACTATTGGCAGGCGTCGCAGCTCTCTGGGTTTTCAAGAGAACAGGCGATGGCCGCTGCCGGAGCCAGCGTAGCGACGGGGACCGTCGCTTTAGATATTTTAGATGCCGGCCGGGACCGCAGGTAGTAAGTTGTTTTCAAACCCTTCTTCCAAGCGTACATGTACATGGAGGACACCTTTCCGATGGTCGGTGTTTCAATAAAAAGATTCAAAGATTGGCTTTGATCGATAAAGGCAGACCGCTCGGCCGCCATGTCGATCAAGGACCGCATGGGGACCTCCCAGACGGTACGGTAGATTTGCTTCAACTCGTCCGGGATTTCGTCGATGGCTTGAATGGAGCCCTCGCCCATTTTGATCCGGTTGCGGACGCTCTCGGTCCACAGGCCGAGCGCCTTCAATTCGAGCACGAGGTACTTGTTGATTTGAACGAAATCCCCGGAGAGGGTTTCGCGCTTGAAGAGGTTGGAAATCTGGGGTTCAATGCACTCGTAAGAGCCGACGATGGAGGCGATGGTGGCGGTGGGGGCGATCGCGATGAGGAGCGAGTTGCGCATCCCGGACTTCATCATGCGGGGGCGGAGCTTTTCCCAGCGTTCCGGGACTTCGGGGGCGGCGTTCCACAACTCAAACTGGAAGACGCCTTGGGAGGCGCGCGTTTCGTGGAAGTTGACGTGGGGGCCCAACTCTTCGGCCAACTCGACGGTGGTTTCGAGGGCGTGGAAGTAGATATCTTCCTGGATCCGGCGGGCCAGCGCGCGGGCCTGAGGCGAATCAAAGGGAATCCGCATTTGGAAGAAGAGATCCTGCAAGCCCATCAAGCCGAGGCCGACAGGACGCCATTTACGGTTCGACACTTCGGCCCCATTCGTGGGGTAGTAATTGATGTCGATAACTTTGTCGAGGAAGCGGACGGCCAAGCGAACGTTTTTGCTCAGTTTTTCGAAGTCAAACTCGTTTTCGGGCGTGACGTAACGAGCCAGGTTCAGCGAGCCCAAGTTGCAGACGGCCGTTTCGGCGTGGTGGGTCACCTCGGTAATCTCGGTACAAAGGTTCGACAGGTGGACGACGTTTTGCGGCAAGCCGGTTTGGTTGGATTTGAGATTGCAGGCGTCCTTGAAGGTCATCCAACCGTTGCCGGTTTCGGCCAGTGTCTTCATCATCCGGGCATAGAGGTCGCGCGCCTTCACTTGACGAACGAACAGACTCTGCGCTTCGGCTGCTTCATAAGCCAGCTCGAATTCAGCGCCGTACAGATCGGGAAGCGCAGGGACCACCTTCGGGTCGAACAACGACCAAAGGCCGTCCGCTTCGAGGCGCTTCATGAACAGGTCGGGGATCCAATTGGCTAAGTTCAGATTGTAAGTGCGGCGGGCTTCGTCGCCGGTGTTATCCCGCAACTCGAGGAAGTCCTCAATATCAGCGTGCCAGGGTTCGAGATAGACGCAAGCCGCACCCTTCCGCTTGCCGCCCTGATTCACCGCGGAGACGGAGGAATCGAGAGTTTTCAGCCACGGCACGATTCCGTTCGAGCGACCGTTGGTGCCGCGGATGAGGGAGCCGCGGGCCCGGACCCGATGATAAGCCAAGCCAATGCCGCCGGCGAACTTCGAGAGCATCGCGACGTCTTTATAGCGATCGTAGATAGATTCAAGGTCGTCTTCGGGAGAATCGAGCAGGTAGCAGGACGACATCTGCGGATGCATGGTGCCGGAGTTGAACAGGGTCGGGGAGCTCGGCATATAGTCGTGGGCCGAGATCAGGCGATAGAATTCAATGGCTTCCTGGACGTTCTGCGACAGGCCGCAGGCGACGCGAAGGAAGAAGTACTGGGGGGTCTCGATGACGTCGCGGGTTTCGGGGTTCTTGAGTAAGTACCGATCGTAGACGGTCCGGATACCGAAGTATTCAAATAAGTCGGTGTTCCGATCTTCCAAGCAACTATTTAGTTTGCGGGCGTTCTCGGTGACGAATTTTTGGGCGGTTTCACCGACCAACCCGAACTTATAGCCGTGTTCCAT
>JBBRIO010000319.1:0-6442 GCA_038220855.1 Bryobacterales bacterium
GCAGCAGCGACCAATCGATGAACAGCAGACCCCACGTAAACGCCAACACTCCCGGCGCCAAACCAAACGAAATCACGTCCGCCAGCGAATCCATCTCCCGTCCGAAATCGCTCACCGTGTTCGTCATCCGCGCAATGCGTCCGTCCAGCCCATCCACGAACACCGAAATCCCAATCATGATCGCGGCCAACTCAAAGTGGTGCTGCGCCGAACCCGTCTGGTTCAACGCCGTATCCAGCGCCCCCCGAAACGACTCCATCACCGCCAAAAATCCCAGCAGCAAATTTCCCGCCGTAAACATCGTCGGCAGCGCATACGCCGCCCGCCGAGGTCGCCGATCCGGCGATTTCGGGTCAATTAAACGCTCCGATAAACTCAGCCTGGGCATTATTTCCTTTTTGCAATTACCGACGAAGCCGCCGAGACGCGGTCGCCCACTTGCACGGCAAGATTCCATTCCGGACCAAACCAAACATCCACCCGCGAACCAAATTTGATGTACCCCATCCGCTCCCCCGCGGCCAAGGTATCGCCGACTTTCTTGCTACAAATAATGCGGCGCGCAATCAATCCCGCAATCTGGCTAAACTTGACCCGCACCCCGTCCGGAGCCTCCACCACCATCGTGTTCATCTCATTATCGGTCGACGCCTCATCCTTGCTCGCCACCAAAAATTTCCCAGTCTGATACTTCACCTCCACCACCCGTCCCGCAATCGGCGTCCGGTTCACGTGAACGTCGAACACGTTCAAAAAAATGCTCACTCGCGTCTTGCCGTCAATCTGCTTGATCAACGTCACCTTCCCATCGGCCGGCGAAACCGCCACGGCGCCCCCAGGCACCTCCCGTTCCGGGTCCCGAAAAAACCAGAGGCAAAACATCGCCAAAATTACAAAAGGAACCGCCATCCAGGGGCGAGTCAGGTAGCCTGCCAACGCTCCGCCGGCCAGCAACCCGAGCGCATAGTAAATTCCGTCGATAACCATATCTGTAATCTGCTATTTTCGCAGATAAACCCATGCGCCTCTATCTCTCCCTCATTTTGGTCTTTTCGCTGCATGGTCAAGCGCCCCCGAAGTCGCTCAACCCTAAGGTTGAAAAAATCGTCTCCTCCGTTTCCACCGAACGAATAGCCGCCACGCTCCAGCGGCTCGAAGCCTTCGGAACCCGCAATATTTTCTCGTCCCACGAACATCCCACCCGCGGCGTCGGCGCCGCCTACCGCTGGATCGCCGACTCCATGAAGGCCTACAGCCCCCGGCTCCAGGTCACCCTCGACGAACACCAACTCAAGCAATCCGGCCGCGTCTTCCGCGACGTCAAAATCGTCAACGTCGTCGCCGTCCTCCCCGGCTCGACGCAAAAAGACCGCCATGTCATCATCAGCGGCCACTACGATTCCCTCCACATCGTGCGCAAAAAGGCGGGCGAACTCGAACGCATGGACCAGGAAGCCACCGTCGCCGCCGATGCCCCCGGCGTCTCCGACGATGGCTCCGGCACCGCCGCCGTCATGGAACTCGCCCGCGTCATGAGCCAGTACGAATTCGAAAAAACCATCGTCTTCGTCGCCTTCGCCGGCGAAGAGTACGGCCTCCTCGGCGCTAACGAATACGCCAAACGCGCCAAGGAGCAGAACACCATCATCGACGCCGTCCTCAACAACGACATTATCGGCAATGACATCGCCGGCAACGGCCGCGCCGCCAACTCCTCCGTCCGCCTCTTCTCAGAAGATCCCATCGACTCCCCCTCCCGTACCCTCGCCCGCTACGTAAAGGAAGTCGGCGAACGCTATGTCCCCTCCATGACCGTCAACGCCGTCTTCCGTGCCGACCGCTTCGGCCGCGGCGGCGACCACACCCCCTTCGACCGCATCGGCTACCCCGCCGTCCGCTTCACCACCCCCAGCGAGTTCTACGCCAACCAACACACCGCCTCCGACACCTTCGCCAACGCCTCCCCGGCCTACGCCGCCCGCGTCACGCAGGTTAACGCCGCCGTCGCCGCCGCCCTCGCCTGGGCCCCGCCCGCTCCAGACATCTCCACCAAGACCCACTCCGTCTCGAGCGGCGAAGATCTCGACGGCCCCAGCCTCAGCCGCGGCAAAACCGGCTACGACGCATTCCTTAAGTGGAAGGAAGTCGGCGACGTCACCGACCTCGCCGGCTTCTCCGTCGTCCGTCGAGACTCCACCGCCCCCTTCTGGGAAAAAGAGCAGTGGGTCGGCATCGGCAGGGAGTTTCGCCTCGTCGACGTCTCCATCGACGACATCGTCCTCGGCGTGAAAGCCGTTGACCGCGAAGGCAATGAAAGCCCCGTCTCGGTTTACCGTATCGTGCCGCGCAAGCTACCCTAGGGGCATGCTTTCACGCCGCGATTTTGCCAGCCTTGCCGCCGCGCTGTGGGCTGAAGCCGTTGCTTTGGCCCAACAGCACCATCACGATCTCGCCCCCCAAGTCGCGGCCACCGTGCCCGTCTTCTTCACTGCGATAGAACGAGCCACCCTCGATCAACTCACCGCCCTCATCATCCCCGCCGACGAACGCAGCGGAGGCGCCCTCGCCGCCGCCGTCACCCAGTACATCGAAACCGTCGTCTTCCACGCCCAGAAGCCCCTCCAAACCGCTTGGCAGACCGGCCTCCGGCCGTACATCGGGGCCGCTGATCCCACCGCCCTCCTCACCGCCGCTGCCGTCAACGAATTCCGCCCCCGCACCCCCGCCGAACGGTTTTTCGTCATCCTCAAGGACGCCTGCGTCGACGGCTTCTACACCTCTCGGGAAGGCATCACCAAGGAACTCGGCTACAAGGGCTACACGTTCCTCCGCGAGTTCCCCGGCGCCAAACCCGCTGACCTCCAGCCCCCTCCCGGCTACCAACCCTTACTCAAGCAGAGGAGCTAACTCATGGCGAAAATCTACGACGTTTGCATCATCGGTTCCGGCGCCGCCGGCGGCATGACCGGCCACGTGCTCACCCAAGCCGGCCTCGATGTCGCCATGCTCGAAGCCGGCCCCAAGCGCGACCCCTCCGAACTCCCCGTCCATCGCCTTCGACGTTGGAACCTTCCCAAACGCGGCCTCCGCGGCGACTACTTCCAGGAATATCTCGAAGAGTCGAAGTTCCTGATCGACGATAAAAAGGAGCCCTACGGCTGGGTCGGCGACGATTATTTTCAATTCGTCCGCGTCCGCGCCGTCGGCGGCAAAAGCCTCTTCTGGGCCGGCGTCACCCCCCGCCTCGGCGTCGAAGAGTTCGAGCCACTCGACGACCACGATACCCGCTGGCCCATCTCCTACGCCGACATCGCCCCCTGGTACGACAAGGTGGAAGCGCTCATTGGCGTGTCCTCTTCCGGCAAGCCGCTCGGCGCGTTCCCGCTTAACAACGGCCTCCCCGCGCTGAACCCGAAGGTGGCCGAACTCGAGTTCGCCAAGGTCGCCGGCAAGCTCGGCAAGGGTCTCGAAATGATCCCCATCCCCAAGGCCATCTTGACGAAGGATCATAACGGCCGCCCCGCCTGCCACTACTGCGGCCCCTGCTGGGTCGGCTGCGACAGCGGCTCCAAATTCGATTCCCTCCGCGTCTTCGTCAACGCCGCCGAAAAGACCGGCAAGCTAACCCTCATGCCCGGCTCCCGCGTCCGTTCCATCGAACTCGACAAGGAAGGGCGAGCGCGCAAGGTTCACTACTACGACGTCGCCAACAAGACCTGGAAGGAGCTCGAAGCCAAGCAGTTTGTGATGGCCGCCGGCTGCGTCGAATCGGCCCATATCTTACTGAACTCCAAAATCGCCAACTCCTCCGGCCTCGTCGGGCGCTATCTCTCCGAGCATATGTACGCCTCCATCGGCGGTCATCTCCCGCAGTTGACCGGCCGCGCCGTGACCAACGAGGATGGCAACGGAGCTCATAGCTTCATCCCCGATCTGACGAAGAACTGGCGCGGCAAGAAATTCATCCGCGGCTATCAAATCTTCCCGGGCGGCAGTACCGGCGAGACCACGTTTGCCGGCAAATCGATCCCCGGTTTCGGCCAGCAGTGGAAGAAGAGTATCCGCGACTATCACACCGCCGGAGCGTCTGTTCTCTTCCAGGGCGAAGTGCTCCCGTATAGAGACAATCGCATCGAAGTCGACGAAAAATTGAAGGACGACGCCGGCATCCCCGGCATCCGTTTTCACTTCAAGTATCGGGACAACGAAAAGGCGATGTTCCAGGACATGATGGAGACCGGCGAAGAGCTGTTGAAGGCCGCTGGTGCCGAGTACTTTCCGCCCAAAAATCCGACCTGGTCCCCTTACGGCCATTCGATCCATTACGTCGGCACGGCCCGCATGGGGACCGATCCCAAGACCTCGGTGACCGACCCGTATGGCCAATCCCACGACGTGCCAAACCTCTTCGTTCACGACGCCGGTATTTTCGTTACTGCCGGGAATCAAAATCCCACGTTGACGATTTTGGCCCTGGCCATGCGCGGCAGCGAACGCATCGTCGACCGCCTGAAGCGGCGAGATATTTAGTGCGGAAACTCGTCCCCACCCTCAAGTACCTCTTCGAAGTCGAAGTCCACGTCTACGCTTTCTCCATCGCCGCCAACGTCCTCCTATCCTTCTTCCCCTTCCTCCTCGTCCTCATCTGGTTCGCCCGCCTCGCCGGCTGGAACACCGCCGAGCAATCGGTCTATTTCGCCATGAGCGACCTCTTCGGCCCCGAAGTCGAAAAGCAAATTCGCTCCGGCATCGGCTGGGTTCCGAACCGCTTCTCCCACTTCAGCTACACCTCCGTCCTCCTCCTCCTCTTCACCGCCAACGGCATCTTCGAACCCCTCGAAGTCGCCCTCAACCGCGCCTGGGGCATCACCACCAACCGCAGCTTCTTCAAAAATCAACTCGTCTCCATGGGCCTCATTTTCGCCTGCGGCTCTCTCTCCATCCTCTCCATCATCCTCTCCGCCCTCAGCCGCGACTACTCCCAAACCGTCGGCCCCGTCCTCGGCATCATGGCCCCCTTCTACGAAAAATTCCTCTCCATCTCCCTCACCATGGCCAGCCTCTTCGTCATCTATTGGGTCCTCCCCAATCGCAAAATCCCCGTCGCGCGCGTTGTCCCCACCGCTATCACCGTCGGCCTCGCTCTCGAAGCCCTGAAGTACATCCTCCATCTCATTTGGCCCTGGTTCCTCCGCAAACTCCAAATCGAATACGGCCCCTTCTATTGGGCCGTCATTATCGTCTTCGTCAGTTTTCTGGCCAGCATGATCATCCTTGCCGGCGCCGAATGGTCGGGCCGCGCGCGGGACGAAGCCAGTCGAATATAATGAAGGTTCGGATAGAGGTGAACCCATGGCTGATGCCAACGACAAGAAAATCGATATCTCGCGCCGGGACGCGGTGAAAACTGCCGCCGCCGGTGCCGCGGTCGCCGCCGGCGTCATCACCGGAGCGCCCTGGATTCAAAAGGTGAAAGCCGCCAATAGCCAACTCCAAATCGGCATTATCGGCACCGGCGGCCGGGGCTACTATCACATCACCCACCTCAATAACATCGATGGCGCCCGCCTCGTCGCCGCCTGCGACATCTATCAGCCCAACCTCGATAAAGCCGTTAACGGTTCCAAGGACAAGCCCAAAGGCTACAAGGACTATCGCGAGGTCCTCTCCAACAAAGACGTCGACGCCGTCATCATCGCGACCCCGCTCTACATGCACTTCCCCGTCACCCGCGATGCACTCCTCGCCGGGAAACACGTCTTCTGCGAAAAGTCCCTCGTCCACAACGCGGAAGAGGTTCACGCCCTTCGCAAAATGGTCAACGAACGGCCCAAACAGGTCATGCAGGTTGGCCTCCAGCGCCGCTATAGCCGCTTCTATCAAACCGCCAAGCAAATGGTCGAAAAAGGCCTGATCGGCGACGTCACTAACGTCTACGCCCAGTGGCACCGCAACCTCATCAACGTCCCCAGCGCCACCTGGACGATGAAGAAAAACGACCCCCGTGGCGAAGACGCCAACTGGCGCCTGCTCCGCAAATACTCCGGCGGCCTCATCGCTGAACTAGGCTCCCACCAAATGGATATCGCCGACTGGATGTTCGGCTCCCACTTCGAATTCGTCACTGGCGTCGGCGGCATCGATTATTTCAAGGACGGTCGCGACGTCTACGACTCCGCCCAGCTCATCTTCCGCTACCCCAAGGGCCAGCGCCTGTTGGCCAGCTACATCTCCACCAACCAGCATTGCCCCCTCTTCGGCGGCCAGCGCGCTCAGTTCGGCGAGTGCATCATGGGCACCCAGGGCACCATCCACATCACCGTCGGTACCGACGACGAACCCGCCCTCGGCATGTGGTATCGCGAACCCGCTAAGAAAGTTCCCGACCCCGGCACCTCCAAAGCCGCGGTCGCCAGCGCCTCCCTCGCCTCCACCGGCAAAG
>JBBRIO010000320.1:0-6418 GCA_038220855.1 Bryobacterales bacterium
GAAGTCTTCGTCGACGCCGAAAAAGCCACCGCCCCCGCCCGCCTCGGCCGCTTCAATATCCGAGTCGTCATCCCCCAAGTCTCTGACCCCGCCCACCTCGAAGGCGCCCGCCGCACCGCCGAAAAGTGCCTCGTCAAAAACACCCTCCTGGTCACCCCCGAAATCACACTCACCGTCGAGACGCTAACATCGGTGATGTGAATCTTTCCGAAGTCGAACTTGCCACCCGCCTCCTCACCGGCGACCAGACCGCCCTCTCCCCCCTCCTCGAAACCATCCAACGCAAAGTCTTCCAATACACCTGGCTCATGTGCGGCCAGCGCGAAGACGCCGAAGAGGTCGCCCAGGACACCCTCCTCAAAGTCTCCCAAAACTGGCCGCAACTCGCCGACCCCACCCGGATCAAACCCTGGATGTTCTCCATCGCCCGCAACTGCTGCCTCACCATGCGCCGCAAAAGCGTCTTCGCTCCCGTGGCCGAAATCCCCTACGAAACCCTCCCCCTGCCCACCTCGGATCCCGACCCCGAAACCCAACTCCTCCAGCACGAACTCTCCGCCGAAGTCGAAGCCGCCCTCCGCCTCGTCCCTGACACCTACCGCGCCGTCCTTCTCCTTCGCGACCGCGAAGAACTCTCCACCGCCGAAACAGCCGAAATCCTCGGCCTTTCGACGGACGCGACCAAGCAACGTCTCCATCGCGGCCGCGCCCTGCTCCGCCGCGAACTTACCGGCTTAAGCTCATAGACTCCAGTCGCGCCACCCGCTCCGCCGTCGGCGGATGGGTCGAAAACATGCTCGCAATCCATCCCCCCGAAAACGGGTTCGAGATGTACATGTGCGCCACCGCCGGCGAACCCTGCGTCATCGGCACCCGATGCGACCACGATTCAATCTTCTGTAACGCGTTCGCCAAAGCCCGCGGCTGGCCCGTATACTCCGCCGCCGCCTTATCCGCCAAAAACTCCCGCGACCGCGATATCGACATCTGAATCAACATCGCCGCAAACGGCGCCACGATCATCGCCACCAAACCCCCAATCGGGCTCCCGCCTTCGTCGTCGTCATGCCGGCCGCCGCCGAACATCGAAGCCCACATCGCCATCTGCCCCAGCGAACTGATCGCACCCGCAATCGTCGCCGTCACGGTCATAATCAACGTATCCCGATGCGCTATATGGCCCAGTTCATGCGCAATCACCCCCGCAATCTCATCCCGGTTCAGCGCCCGCAGCAAACCCTCGGTCACCGCCACCGCGCCTTTCGAAGGGTTCCGTCCGGTCGCAAACGCGTTCGGCGATTCGTCCGGAATTACATACAACTTCGGCATCGGAATCCCAGCCTTCTGCGCCAACCCATGCGTCATGGAAAATAACTCCCGCGCATCCCCAGCCGTGATCTCCTTCGCATTGTGCATCTTCAGCACAATCGTGTCTGACCACCAGTACGAGACAAAATTCATCACGACGGCCATGCCCAACGCGATCATCAAACCGTTCCGGCCGCCCACCGCTCCGCCCACCGCCACCAGCAACGCCGTCAGCGCCGCCAGCAGAATATAAGTCTTCAAAGTGTTCATAGTCACTCTTTAAGATGCGTTAACCTGCCGCCAGGTTGCAGCCAGACTACCCAATCAACGCCATCGCTCGCTTCATCGCATCCGCCACCTTCGCCAGCGCCTGCTCCGCCGGCAACGCCCGTAACGGCGCATTAAACGGCTCACATCGCACCGGCGCATCGCATCCCAATTCGTCCAAAGTATTCAAAAACGTCTTCACGTCCAACACGCCGGTCGCCAACGGCAACTCGCGCTGCGAATCAATCTGCTGGTCCGCCGCAATCCCCGCCGGAGCATCGTTCAAATCCACCGACACAATATCAGCGTTCGTCAGCGTCTTTAACTCCGCCGCCTTCTCCCCCGCCATCTGCCAATGCCACGAATCCAACACAAACCCCACGTTCCCCGTCCCAATCGCCGCAATCAAGTCCTTACACTCCGCCATCGTATGCAAAAACGGAAAACGCCGCGACGTCCACAACGTCTTCGGCCCCACGTACTCCAACCCCAGCCGCTGCCCATTGTCCTTGCAAACCGTCGCAATCGCCCGCAACCGCTCCGCATGCTGCTTCATGTTCTGCGAATACGTAAGCTCCTCATGCCCCGGCATGATCCAAGTCGATACCCGCTTCACCCCCGCGGTCGCCAAAGCTTTCGCGACCGCCGGAAACTTCGCCATTCCCGCTTCAAATGTGGCCAAGTCCTTTCGATATTCCACCGTCAGACCCGCCGACCCCCACACCAACCGCTGGGCCTGCAATTTCCCCGCCAGGTCTTTTATCTGTAACACTGAAAGGCCCGCCAGCGTCTCGCCGTAGGGTTCCACCGCTTCATAGCCATAGAAATGGGCGAATTCAATCGCCTGTTCCTGCGTCGCTTTTACGCCGATTGCCCCCGGCGATAGGCTAATAGTCATTTTGCGCATTTTTCTTAATCCTTGCGATAATCAAAAATACACCAATTCGCAATTCACAATCATCTCATGGAGTATCATGATGAGCCCGGCTCTTCTGCCCACGTTGGTCGCTGATCGGAATTTCGTCGACGAAGCCCTCGAACAGGCTCTCGACATCTCCTCCGCTCTAGCCCCTAATCCCGTCTTCAAGGCGATGCGCTTTGCCGTACTCAACGGCGGCCAACGGCTCCGGCCCGTCCTCGCCCTCCGCATCGGCCGCATGGCGAACGCGGATGTCCGCCTCGTCACCAAAGGAGCCCTCGCTATTGAACTCTTCCACTGCGCCTCCCTCATCGTCGACGACCTCCCCTGCATGGACGACGAACTGATGCGCCGCGGCCAACCCACCGTCCATCGCCAGTTCGGCGAAGCCACCGCCGTCCTCGCCGCCTTCAGCCTTGTCGCCCTGGCTGCCCGCCAAGCCACCGAACGCGTCACTTGCCCCGCCGAAGCCGAACTGCTCGGCTGCTTCCAACAGAAACTCCTCCGCGTTCTCGATTGCAACTCCCTCGTCGGCGGCCAAGCCATGGACCTCGCCTCCCCCGGTGGCAGCTCCCGCCGCCTCGCCGAACTCAAAACCGCCCCCCTCTTCAAACTCGCCGCCCGCGCCGGTCTCCTCGGCTCCCCCCTCGATAAACCCCTTCGTCAGCAAACCACCCAACTCGGCCTCGAGTTCGGCATCTCCTACCAACTTATGGACGATGTGAACGACGGCCACGCCACCTCCCGCGAGCCCTTCGAACGCCAACTCGCCGATACCCGCTCCCTCCTCTCCCCCTTTGGCTCCAAGTCCGCTGAAATCTCCCAGATGCTCGACTACCTCGAAGCAAAGTCCTTCGCCTAGCCGCTCCATGTCAGAACCTCTTCCCCCTTCCTCCGCCCGGATCCTGAAAAAAATCATCGTCATCGGCAGCGGCTTCGGCGGTCTCGCTACCGCCGTCCGGCTCCAAACTCGCGGTTACCAGGTCGAACTCTTCGAAGCCCGCGACAAGCTCGGCGGCCGCGCCTACGTTTACCAGCAGGACGGGTTCACCTTCGATGCCGGACCCACCGTCATCACCGCCCCCTTCATGCTCGACGAGCTCTTCTCCGGAGCCGGTCGCGACATCAAGGACTACGTCAACATCGTCCCCGTCAACCCCTTCTACAACATCGAGTTTCACGACGGTCGCAGCTTCTCATACAACGCCGACGAATCAGAAACCATCCGCAAAATCACCGCCTTCTCGCCCGGCGATGTCGAAGGCTACCAGGAGATGATCCGCCAGGCCAAACTCATCTTCCAGAAAGGCTTCGTCGAACTCTCCGACGTCCCCTTTCTCAAGTTCATGGATATGGTCAAAATCGCCCCCGACCTCATCCGCCTCCAAAGTCACAAAACCGTCTTCCAGTTCGTCAAGCGCTACATCAAGGATCCCCTCCTCCAGCGCGTCTTCAGCTTCCACCCGCTCCTGGTCGGCGGCAACCCCTTCCAAACCACGTCCATCTACGCCCTTATCCATCACCTGGAACGCGAATGGGGCGTCCATTACGCCATGGGTGGCACCGGCGCCGTCGTCGCCGCGCTCGGCAAACTCTTCGAAGAACTCGGCGGCAAAATCCATTTGAATACTCCCGTCCGCAGTATTCTCACCCGCGGCGGCTCCGCCTCCGGCATCGATACCGACGTCGGCCAAATGCACACCGCCGACGCCGTCGTCAGCAACGCCGACGTCGCCAACACCTACCGCAAAATGCTCCCCGAACGCTCCCGCGCCAAGTGGACCAACAAAAAGCTCGACGGCATGAAGTATTCGATGGGCCTCTTCGTCATCTACTTCGGCACCCGTGGCACTTACGAAAACATCGAACACCACACCATCCTCCTCGGCCGTCGCTATGAAGAGCTCCTCGACGACATCTTTAATAAAAAGATCCTCGGCGAAGACTTCTCCATCTATCTCCACCGCCCCTCTAAAACCGACCCCACCATGGCCCCTCCCGGCCACGACTGCTTCTACGCCCTCATCCCCGTGCCCAACCAACTCAGCGGCATCGATTGGACCAAAGAAGCCAAGCCCTTCCGCGACCTCGTCATGAAGTACATGGAGGATAACTACCTCCCCGGTCTCCAGTCCCGCCTCGTCACCGAGCGCTGCTTCACCCCCCTCGATTTCGAGACGACGCTCAACACCTACCGCGGCTCCGGCTTCTCCTTCGAACCCATCTTCACCCAGTCCGCCTGGTTCCGCCCCCATAACGAAAGTGAAGACGTCAAAAACCTCTTCTTCGTCGGGGCCGGCACCCATCCCGGCGCGGGCGTCCCCGGCGTGCTAAGCTCAGCCCGTATCGCCGAAAAACTCATATGCGAGCGGATTCCGAACACCTAGCGGAGTGGAAAAGTAGTGCTGCCGACGCCACCGCCGCCGGCTCGAAAAGCTTCTACTTCGCCACCCGCTTCTTCCCGCCCCACCTCGCTCAAGCGGCCCATGGGGTCTACTGGTTCTGCCGTTCGACCGACGATATCGTCGACGAAAACCCCGACCTCGCCGCCGCCCGCCGCGAACTTGAATCCTGGCGCGAACAACTCCTCGCCGTCATGAATGGGCAAACCGTCGAAAGCCCCGTCCTCATGCTCTTCGAGCACACCCGCCGCCAATGCGGCTTCCCCGAAAGCTACCCCCTCGAACTCATCGAAGGCATGCGCATGGATCTCGAAAAGGTTCGCTACGCCGACTTCGCCGACCTCCGCCTCTTCTGCTACCGCGTCGCCAGCGTCGTCGGTCTCATGATGTCCCACGTCATCGGCTTCCGCGACGACGCCCTCGTCTATGCCGAAGACCTCGGCAACGCCATGCAACTCACGAACATCCTCCGCGACCTCGCCGAAGACGCCGACCGCGGCCGCATCTACCTCCCCGCCGATGAACTAGCCCAGTTCAACTACTCCCCCGAAGATCTCTTAGCCCGCCGCCGAGGCCCCAACTTCGACGCCCTCATGCGCTTCCAAATCGATCGCGCCCGCGACTACTACGAACGCTCCTTCCCCGGCATCCCCCTCCTCAAACCGGAAGGCCGCTTCGCCGTCGAAATCGCCGCCAAAGTTTACCGCGACATCCTCGGCCGAATTGAGAAAATGGAATATAACGTCTACGCCCAGCGCGCCGTCGTCCCGTCCTGGAAGAAATACAGCATCACCGCCGGAGCCCTCGTCCGCCGCCAGTTCCAATCATGAAAACCGCCATTGAACGCGGGTCGCTCGCCACCGCCCTCGGCCTGCTCGTCCACTACCTCTGCCACTACCTGTTCGGCGTCCCGCTCTTCACCGAAATCATCGGCGAATGGATCATGGCCCGCACCCCGAACACCTACAGCGTAGTGCTCCTCGAAACCATGGGTGCCTGGGCCAAACCATTCGCCCTCACCGGCGGCCTCTTCGCCCTCGGCTTCGCTATGACCCTCGTCGCCCTCTCCTGGCGCTATATAGCAATCCTCCCCGTCGCCGCCGCCTACTACTTCCTCTTCGATTCCCCATCCCCCACCTTCTGGCTCCCCGCCCTCGGTGCCCTCGTGCTCGCCGCCCCCCGCGTTGAAAAATTCTCCCCGTCCCGCCGCCGCCTCATCTCCGCCGTCATGAGCTCCACCACCCTCGCCGTCGCCGTCGAAGGCTACCTCCGCGACGCCCGCCTCGCCGCTCGCGCCGCCAAGCCCTTCGACCTCTGGAAGTTCACCCCCCCGGTCGAGCAGTTCCACAAACTCGCCCGCAAAGCCGTTACCGCCATCGGCCAGCACTACACAATGTCAAAGAATGCGGTCGACCCCTTGATCGACCCCGCCACCTGGCTTCTCAAGTTCACCGACGATGGCAAAGACATCCTCTCCCTCACCTACATACAACTCGACCAAGCCAAGCCACAACAGCTCAAC
>JBBRIO010000321.1:0-6412 GCA_038220855.1 Bryobacterales bacterium
TTCGCCGGCCGGACCCTGCCTCGCCACCGCCTCCTCCGTCCCCACTCGCAGTTCAACACCGTGGAACTCAGCGGCGACACCCCCGGTGCCACCTCGTCCTTCAACGCGCTCTATCTCAAGTACAACAAAAGCTTCCGTTCCGGCCTCACCATCCTGACAAGCTATCAGTTCTCCAAGAACATCGATAACGCCAGCGAGAACCAAGGCTGGATCATCAACGAACGCTTCCGCGACGTCAACAACCTTAGCCTTGATCGCTCCATCAGCGCGCATGACGTGCCCCATAGCTTCGCCGGGACCGTCCTCTACGAAGTGCCCGTCGGCAAGGGACGCAAGTTCGGCTCCTCCCTGCCGAAGGCCGCCGAGTTGATCGCCGGTGGCTGGGAACTCGCCACAACCGCCCGCTTCGCCTCCGGTCTCCCCCAGCGTCTCGAAGCCCCCAATGCCCTCGCGACTTACGGCTTTTCCATCCTGAACGCCCAGGTCGCGGATCTTAAGAACCTCAACGTCGCCGAGCGGACGCCCTCGCTGTGGTTCAACACCACCGCCGTCTCCTCCCCCGCGCCCTTCACCATTGGCAACGCGCCCCGCTTCACGCCGAACCTCCGTGCCGACGGTACCCACCACGCCGACGTCAACCTTTCGAAGAACTTCAGGGTCCGCGAAAAGATCCAGATCCAGTTCCGCGCTGAGGCATATAACATCACCAATACCCCGCAGTTCTCGGCGCCCGGCCTCACCGTCGGCGCCGCCGACTTCGGCCAAGTCAATGGCACCCGTTTCAATGACCGTCGCAACATACAGTTCGGTTTGAAGATACTGTTCTAATGCGGCGCTGTTCGCGCAACCCCTCCTGGCGAGGCGCTTTCGGGCTCCTCGCTTTCTCCATCTTCGCGGCCGATCTTCCCTTCACCCTCTTCACGGGTGAAGGGATGCGCCACCCCTTGCCCGCCGCCATGCCCGGCGGCATCGCCGTCTTTGACGCCGACAACGACGGCCTCCTCGACCTCTACTTTCCCAACGGCGCGCCCCTTCCCTCCGGCCTGAAGACCTCCCCCGCTCACTCCAACCGGTTCTTCCGCAACGATGGCAACCTCCGGTTCACGGACCGTACCGCCGCCTCCGGCCTCGGCGGCTCGGGTTACGATATTGCCGCCACCGCCGGCGACTACGACCACGACGGCCTCACCGATCTGCTCGTCTCCGGCCTCCGCGGTATCACCCTCTATCGCAACCTTGGCCAAGGCCGCTTCGAAGACGTTACCGCCAAAGCCGGGCTCGATAATCACGGCCGCTGGTCCGTCGGCGCCGCCTGGCTCGACTACGATCGCGACGGGCATTTAGACCTCTTTGTCGTCAACTACGTCCAATGGGACCCCGCCACCGAACGCGCCTGCGTCGTCGACGGTCGCCCGGACTTCTGCCATCCCCGCTTCTACACGGAGCAGCCCAACGCCCTCTTCCACAACAACGGCCACGGCGGCTTCGCTGACGTTTCCAAGGCCTCCGGCATCGCCGCCCACGCCGGCAAGGGCATGGCCGCCGTGGTCGCCGACTTCAACGCCGATGGCTATCCGGACATCTTCGTCTCCAACGACCGCGTCTTCAACTACCTCTTTCAGAACACGGGCAAAGGGACGTTTGAAGAGGTCGCCTTCGACCGCGGCGTCGCCGCCCCCGCCAGCGGCGATCCCCCTTCCGCCATGGGAGTCGACGCACAGGACTATGACAACGACGGCCGGCCCGACCTCATCTATACGGCCCTCCGCGACGAGACTTTTCCTCTCTATCGCAACCAGGGCAAAGACTTCCAGGATGCCGCCGTCGGGTCGAAAATGGGCGTCCTCTCGCGTCCCATGAATGGCTGGGGCATCGTCTTCGCTGATCTCGATAACGACGGTTGGAAGGACGTCGCCGTCGCCCGTGGCGACGTCCTGTCGCCCCGCGGCGCTCGCGGCGATAAAGTCCGCGAGCCCCTCTCCTGGTTCCGCAACCTCGGCAACAAACAGTTCGCCCTCGGCGGCAACTTCGCCGCGCCCCCTGCCCAATACCGCGGCCTCATCGCCGCCGATCTGAACAATGATGGCTGCCTCGACCTCGTCGCGACAGCTCTCGCCCAACCCGCCCGCGTCATCCCGGGCAACTGCCCCGCCGCCAACAACTGGCTCAAAGTGGACGTCCGCGACGCCGGTGCCCGCGTCGACGTTGGCGCGCAATCCCGCCACGTCGCGACGACCCAGGGCTATGCTTCCTCTTGCCAATGCCCGCTCCACTTCGGCCTCGGGACCGCCGCCGCCGTTGACGTCCGCGTCACCTGGCCCTCTGGCCGCGTCCGCGAGTGGAAAGCCGTCAAGCCCAATCAAACCTTGATAACTGAGCCATGATCCCCCTGCTCCTGTTCTTCTTCCAAGCCGCCGACCCGGCCCTGCTCTCGCAGCAAGGGGCCCAGGCTCTTCGCGCGCAGCGATTCAACGAGGCCGAATCGGCCTATCGCCAACTCGTGAAGATTGACCCCGCCAACCCCATGTGGCGGATGAACCTCGGCATCACCTTGCACTCCGCCGGGCGCTACGCCGCAGCTGTTCCGGAGTTCGGCCAGTTCCTCAAATCCAATCCGCCCCCCGGTCCCGCCCACTTCCTGCTCGGCCTGTCTCTCCTCAAACTCAAGCAGCCCTGCGACGCCATCGGGCCGCTCGAAAAAGCGGTCCGCTGGAACCGCGATCAGGCGCAACTGGAACTCGCCGATGCCCTTTACGGCTGCAAGCGATATGGCCCTGCCGCCAAGGCCTACGAGGCCGCGCTCACAACCACGAAGAAGAGCCCCGCCGTGGCCCGCCAAGCGGCCCATTGCTACTGGAACGCCCGCCAGTATACCGACGCCAAGCGCCTCTTCGCCGTCCTCCCGTTGGACGATCCCACCTCGCAATACGAGTTCGGCGATACGCTCGTTCGTCTCGATGGCCCCGAAGCCGGCCTGGCTTACCTGCAAAGCGCTGCGACGTCGCTGCTGCCCGCCCGCGCCGAACTCGGCAAAGCGTTGCTCGCGCTGGACCGCCCCGCCGAAGCGCTCCCCCACCTGGAAGCCGCGGCGACCGCCGACCCTGCTCTGCTGCTCCCGCTCTCGAAAGCCCTCCGCGCCGTCGGCCGCATACCCGATGCCGACGCCGCTCAATCGGAGTACAAACGGAAGCTCACTCCTGACCGCTAAACCCGGCGTCCCCCAGAGGCGCACGCCCGGCTCACTGCGTCAGACCAAAATCGGCTTCTGTCCTCGAAGGCCCTCTGCCGGGATTTGGCGCTGGGGCCTCTCTTCAAAAAGGGCCGTAACCCTTCCCCGCTTCGCCCGTAGCTAGAGGTGATGAAACCCGCAATCCTCCTCACCCTCACGGCTCTAGCTGCCTTCGGCCAACTCCGCGACAATCGCGACAAGACCATGACCTGCGACCAGCAATGGCGCAACAACAATCGCGGCCACCATTGCTCGATCAGTGAACAGACCGTCCCCAGCCTCTCCCGCTGGTCGATCGACGCCGGCAACAATGGCGGAATCACGGTCCGCGGCTGGACCGGCAAGGAGACCCTCGTCCGCTCCAGAATCGAAGCCTGGGCCGATACAGACTCCGCCGCGAGTCTCCTCGCCGGCCAAGTGCATTCCGACTCCGCGGCTGGGATGATCCGCCCCTCCGGCCCGGAAACGAAAAACAACGGCGGCTGGTCCGTCTCCTACGAAGTCTTCGTCCCGCACTCGACCGACCTTACGCTCTCCGCTCACAACGGCGGCATCACGATCTCCGACATCAAGGGTCGCCTCGATATGAGTACAACCAACGGCGGGGTAAAAGTCACCCGCGTGGCCGGTGAGATCAAAGGCAAGTCTACCAACGGTGGCGTCCACGTCGAACTCAACGGCGATAGCTGGACCGGAAGCTCCATCACATTACGCACGACCAACGGTGGCGTCCACCTCGCCCTGCCTGCGAATGCGTCGGCTCACGTCCAAACCGAAACCATCAATGGCGGCGTCCGCTCGGACTTCCCCGTTCCGTCCCCTCCGGGCGAGCGGCGGCCTCGGAAGCTCGATTTCAACATCGGCGCCGGCGGCCCGCTGATCCAGCTTTCGACCACCAATGGCGGGGTACATCTCGAGCGGATCTAGTTGAAGCTATGGAACCGGTCGAGGTCGCGGCGGTCCCGTTTGGAGGGCTTGCCTTGCCGGGTGGCTTCGAAGTGGGGCATGGCCTTTTTCTCTTCGGCCACCTTGCGGCGGAGCTCCTGACTTTCGGCCGACTCCGTGTACATTGTCTGGGCCAGCGCGGCCGGGCCGCGAATGTCGCTGACGGCGAGCACCTCCACTTGGAAGTCGCCGCTCGCGGTCTTGATCTGGAGCTGATCGCCGACGCGGACGTCTTTCGAAGGCTTCGTTGACTGGCCGTTGGAGGTCACCCGGCTCAGTTCACAGGCCTTGCCGGCGAGGGATCGGGTTTTGAAGAAGCGGGCGGCCCAGAGCCATTTATCGATTCTCACGCTGGTTCTTGCTCCTTGGGATACCGTAGCACGGTAAGGTAGGCTTACTCCATGCTTACCACGAAGGTCTGGCTGCCACTGATGCTGCTCGTGCCCGTGCTCTCCGGCGCGGAGATCCGGGGTCTACCAGGAACTGGGCCCCCAGTTTGAACGAGCCACCGGGCATAAGCTCGTGACCCTGCCGGGAGCCTCAACGGGCGGCTCTGCAACATCGATTCCAGAGCGGCTGAAGCGGGGGGAAGCGGCCGATGTCGTCATCGTCGCGGCGAGTTCGCTCGACGAGTTCATTCAAGCAGGCTGCGTGGCTGCGGCCGGCCGAACGGACCTCGTGCGGTCGCGTATCGGCTTGGCCGTGAAGGCGGGCGCAGCGCGGCCCGATATCAATACCGTGGCAGCGTTCAAGCAGACGCTGGTAGCCGCGAAGTCGGTGGCTTGCTCATCGAGTGCGAGCGGCGTCTACCTGACGACAGAGCTGTTCCCGCGGTTGGGCATAGCGGAAGAGATGAAGGCAAAGGGCCAACCGATTTCGGAGGGATATGCCGGAGAGGTGGTGGCGCGCGGCGAGGCCGAGATCGCGATGCAGCGGATCAATGAGCAGCGTTGCCGACGTCGGTGCAGCGGATCACCATCTATTCGGCCGGGGTTGCGTCTGGCACCAAGCAGCCGGAATCAGGGCGGGCTCTGATCGAGTTCTTGACCCGGGCAGAGCATGCGCCCCTGCTGTTAAAGAACGGCCTGGACCCGGTTCTTGTGGTTCCAAAGGACAAATAGCCGGGAACACTCGCCGGGCGGAAACCATCCTCAAGCTAGAGGTGATTGAACATGAAGTACATCGGTGCCTATTTGCTGGGTATCCCGGCCAGTCTGATACTGCTCTGGTTCGTTCTGAATCAGGTAGGTTGCGGCTAATGCCTGAATTGAGCCGAGCGGAGTCGATCTATAAAGTCCGGGAGCTGTTGCAAGACATGCGGATCTGCATGTTGACGACGGTGCAAGCGGACGGCAGTCTACATAGCAGGCCGATGGCCCTGCAGCAGGTGCAGTTTGATGGAGACCTCTGGTTCTTTACTCAACGTTCCTCAGGGAAAGCCTTCGAGGTTGCCGCGAAAAGGTCGGTTAGTGTGACGGCTCAAAGCGCCGACCTAAAGAGCTTCCTGGCACTGCGGGGCTACGGGTACATGGTGGTCGACGAAGCAAAGAACGCAGCCCTCTGGAACCCCGCCTACACGGCTTGGTTCCCGCAAGGCTTGAACGATCCCCAATTGGCTCTGCTGCGCGTGGAAGCCCAAACGGCCGAGTATTGGGCCTCACCGAGCGGGGTCGTGACTTATCTCTACAACCTGGTGACTGGCTCCCGGGACGGCGAGCACGAAAAGCTAGTCCTCTAGTTTTAGTTGGGGAACTGGCTGGCGTCGATGCCGGGGATGATGCGGAGCCCGTTCTTGTAATAGAGCTTCTTCAGGACCTCGTCGGGCAGGTCCATCCCGTACATCTTCCAAAAGGCGTGGCGTTTCCGGTAGTAGTCGAAGTACTCGTCGCCGGTCTCGAAGACGCGGAAGTAAGTGAAGTACTCGCTCGTCTCCCAGATGTCTTTGCCGAACAGGACACGGTCCTGATACTTGGTAAAGAACGCCCGGGCCGTGCGGGGCTGGCGTCCGAGTTCGGCCAGGACGGCGGCTACTTCGGCATTCATGTTCGGGTACTTGTCGAGCAGCTTGCTGAGTTGCCCCAGGTCGCCGCCGAGCCAGCCGAGGTGGGCGTTGATGAACGTCGTCTTCGGGTGGCGGCCGATGCGCGAGTAGAGCTCGCCCATCAAGGTCTCCCAGGTCGGGAACTTATCTGGTGGACGATAACGGCTCGGGAATTGCTTCAGTTCCAGCCAACGCTC
>JBBRIO010000322.1:0-6395 GCA_038220855.1 Bryobacterales bacterium
CGCCCGGGCCGCCGACCCCGTGTTGGCGGAGCGGGGCCGGGCGGCGTTGGCGGAGTTACGTTAGCTAGAAGAAATACTTCAAAGCCAACTGGATGGAGCGGGGTGGGTCGGTGGAGGTGATCCGTCCGAAGTTTGCCGCGGCGTTGATGTTGGCTGCGGGGCCGCCCCAGTTGACGCGGTTGAAGGCGTTGAAGAGTTCGGTGCGGAATTGCAGGGTGTGACGTTCGTGCAGCTTGAAGTTCTTCTGGATGCTGAAGTCTTCCGAGATGGAGCCGAAGCCACGGAGGCCGTTGTAGCTGGGAGCGGCGGTGCCGAGGGTAAACGCCGCGGGCTGGGACCAGGCGTTGAAATTGAGCTTGCGCTGCAGCGAGGTATTGCCGGGATCGTAGTTGCTACCGCTGACGCCGGTATCGAAAGTTGTGTTGACGATGTCGGGCCGGTTGCCGCCGCCGAAGAGCGGGATGGCTCCGCCGCCGCCGATGAAGACGGGGGCACCGGTGCGGAAGTTGTGGATGCCGTTCAACTGCCAGCCTCCAGCGAGAATGTCGACGACGCGCGGGGCGTTCGCGAGCATTTTCTTTCCTTTGCCAAAGGGCAGTTCGTAGGTCCAACTAGCGATGGCGACGTGTTGCCGGTCGAATGGGGCGAGGCGTCTTTCGATATCGCGGTTGCGGGTGTCGAGCGGGGCGCCGCCGGCGGCGTCGATTTCGCGGTTGGAGTAACCGGCACCGTGCACGAGCGTCTTTGAGAGCGTGTAGGAGAGGAGCATGGAGAGGCCGTTGGAATAGCGGCGCTGCATGCGGGTTTGGAGGGAGTGATAGTTGCTGAAGCCGGTGGGTTGTGCGAGGTTGTTGATGCCGGTGTACTGGGGGAAGGGGCGGAGGGACTGGGCGACCGAACCGCGGAAGCCGGGGTAGGGCAGCCGGATGCCGGCGGCGACGGCGGCGACGGAGGCGACGTCGCCGTTCAGCAGGTTGCCGAGGCGGAGATTGCCGATGTCGACCTGATTCAGGTTTTCGAGGCCTGAGGGGAGGCGGAGGCTACGGGAGCCGACATAGCCGACATCGAGCAGGAAGTTGCCGGGGAGTTCGCGTTGGAGATTGAACGTCCAGCTATTGGTATAGCCAGCCTTGTTGGCGCCGGGGTTCATGAAGTCGATGGTGGCGCCGTTGAGGAGCGTGGCGTCTTTGTTGGGTAAGGTGCCGGTGAAGGCGGGGACGCCCTGGTCCATATTGAACGCGGGCACGCGGCCGTTAGTGGTGTTGGGAAACGCCTGCGGGAAGGTGAAGCCGGCGTTGTAGCGGCCGGGGAACTGGCCGATCTGCGTCGCGTTGCCGGGCGAGTAGAAGATTCCGAAACCCGTGCGGATGACCGTTTTCGGATTGATCGTATAGGCGAGGCCGACGCGGGGGGAGAGCTGGCCGTAGTAGTTGGGCACGATGCGGTCACCGAAGAAGCGGAGGGCACCGGGAAGGTTGTTGGCGCCGGGGTTGGCCAGAGCGGGATCGAAGCTGGATTGGCGGCCGGCGGTGTCGCGGACGGTGGTGGGGATCTCGTGGCGAAAGCCGAGGGTGAGGGTGAGTTTTTTCGAGACGCGCCAGACGTCGTCGATGTAGTAGGCGTAAAACTCGTTCTGCACCGTGCGTTCGCCCATGGGGAAGAAGCGGGAGCCGGAGAAGACTTCGCCGAGGAGGAAGCTGGCCCAGCCATTGCCGAGCTGGACGAAGCGCGGGTCCGTGAGAGATGACGTCGACAGGTTGTTGAAGACGTAGGAGCCGCTGAGTCCGCCGTTCTGGGTGCCGGCGAAATTGACGAACTTCATGAGGCGGCCTTCGCCACCGGCCTTGAGTTGGTGACGCCCCTTGATCCAGGAGAGACTGGAGACCCAGGCGTGGCTGATATTGGCGGAGGGGTCGTTGGGCTGCTGGGCGGAGTTACCGATTTCGAGGCCGCCGTAAGTGTTGTTGACGGTGAAGGTGGGGAAACCGGGGCTATCGGCGGGGATGCCGCGGAGTTGAATGGTCTCGTTGCCCTTGCGCGAATCGAGCTGGCGGGTGGGATTGGATTTGGTGTACCCGTAACCGGCGTGGAAGAGCAGAGTGGGCGTGACGGTGAGGTCGTAGTTGGTGCGGTAGTTGCTGCCGCGAGTGTCGGCGGTGAACCAGGGGCCGAGGGGGCCGTTGTTGCGGCCGAGCACGGAGTTGACGAGCTGGATGTTGGTGGAACGCCAGACGACGAAGCTGAGGCGTTGGGCGGAGGAAATCAGATGGTCGGCTTTGAGGGACCAGATATCGTCGTTGACGGGGTTAGCGTTGCGAGCGAGGAAGTTATTGAAGTAGCTGGGGAGGTCGGGGCCGGGGAGGAGCGGCGTGGTGTTGCGGGCGACGCGGGATAGGCGGTTGGTGGGGATGATGTTGCCGGGGAAGGGGGTCCGGGTGCCGTCGGCGGTGGTGGTGGCGGGGTCGAAGATGGGAAGGACGGCACCAGCGGAGTCGACATGGCGGGAGAAATCGCCGCGGAGGAAGTCGGCGGTTGGCATGCTGATCAGGTTGCCGGGGAGAGGAGGGGAGTTGCGGAGGCCGGAGTAGTTGAAGTTAAAGAACGTCCGGTCCTTGCCGTTGTAAAGCTTCGGGATGATGACGGGGCCGCCGAAGTTGCCGCCGTATTCGTTGAAGCGGACAATGGGGCGCGTGCGGTTGAAGAAAGGCCGGGCGTCGAGCTTGTCGTTACGGAGGAACTCGAAGAGGCCGCCGTGGAAGGTATTGGTGCCGGAGCGAAGGGTATAGTTTATGACGCCGAAACCGCGGCCGTACTCGGCGGGGAAAAGCGTGTTCTGAACCTTGAACTCTTCGATGCTTTCGTAGGGCGGGGAGGTTTGGGCGAGGAATCCGGGATTGGAGGCGAGTTGGGCGGAGATGCCATCAATTAAAATCTCCTGGCCGAATTCGGGGCTGCCGTTGATGCTCTTGCCCCATTGGGTACCGACGACGCCAGGGGTGAGGAAGATGAACGTCTCAGGCTGGCGGCGGCCGGAGGCGGCGGTGGTGGAGGCGCCGGAGCCGATTTGGATCGGGAGGTCGAGGAGGGTTTGCCGTTGGAGGACGGTGGAGACTTCGGGGGAGGAGGTCTGGAGGGCGATGGTGCTGGAGGAAACCGTCACGGCGTCGGTGATGCTCCCCACATCAAGAGTGATCACGATATCGGACTGGGTGGCGGTAAGGATGCCGACGCCTTGACGGACGACCTTCCTGAACCCGGTCTTTTCGACTTCGAGATTATAAGTGCCGGGCGGAAGGCCGCGCAGCGTGAACCCGGAGTCAGAGGACTCGACACTCGTGACCTGATTGGTGGCTTGGCTCTTGAGGGTGATCCGGGCGCCGGGGACGGCCGCGCCGGAGGAGTCAACGACAGTTCCGCTCAGGCCGCCGAGGTTACCCTGGCCATGGAGGAGGGCAAGGGGGAGGAGGACAAAAGCGGCGAGGAGGCGCACGTGCAGGGAAGTGAGTTGCATAGCATATCGAGTATGGAAGGAATAGTTCCTAAATACTAGGGGGAAACGGTCATGCGCAGATCTACGGTTACATTTTGCTTTCAATGACTTATGGAGGTTCGTAACCGTTGCGTACCGTTATGGGGCGTGATAAGCTCTCCTGCGGGAGAGATAGATTCAGTGGAAAGTGCAGCGGTACAGTCCCGATCGGTTCCTCCGGAGATGGAGGCTGCGGTGCGGGCGGCTTTGGGCGAGATGCTGGCGAGTCCGGAATTCCGGGCGAGCCAGAAGTCTCAGTTGTTCTTGACCTACGTGGTGGAGGAAACCTTGGGGGGCCGCCAGGAGTCGCTGAAGGAGCGAGTGATTGGTGCGGAGGTGTTCGGCCGGGCACCGGGATTTGAGACCTCGGGGGATTCGATTGTCCGAGTGAAGGCGACCGAGGTGCGGCGGCGGTTGGCGAAGTTTTACAAGGGTCGGGCAGGCGGCGGGGTGCAGATTGCGCTGCCGACGGGATCCTATGTACCGGTGTTCCATCGGGAGGCGGTTGCCGTGGAGGCGTTGGCGTCCTCCGTGCCGGTGCCACGATTCTCCCGGCGAGTGATGATGGGCATGGCAATGGGCGGACTTGGAGCGGGGGGATGGACGCTGTGGCCGCGGCCAAGGGCGTTGGACCTGTTTTGGGCACCGCTGCTCTCGGCACCGGGCCAATTGGTGGTGTGCGCGAGCGGAGCGCCGGGGGTGTCGGTGGCGGACCAGGCGGTAGTGGAGGCGTTGCGGCGGCCGCACTCGCCGGAGGCGACGATCCGGCTGGACCGGTTGGTGCTGAGCCGGCAGGCACAGACCTCCTGGCCGACGGTACAGGCGCTGGTGGATGTGACGCGGATGTTGGCCATGGCGGGAAAACCTTTTCAGGTTCGGGTGGCGAGCGAGATGTCGTTCGACCAGGTGAACGGGAAGCCACTCGTCGTGATCGGCATGTTCTCGAATCCGTGGACGATTGAATTGACGCGGCATCTACGCTTCAGTTTTGAAGGTGTTGCAGACAGTCACTTCCTTGTGAAAGACGCGCAGCGGCCTCAGGAGGTGCGGCATGTGTACGGACTATATCCGCTGACGGCGATGCCGTTAGACTACGCATTGGTGACTCGGTTAGTCGATCCGCACTTGAACCGGCGGGTGATTGCCATTGGAGGGATTTCGGGGTTGGGGACGCGGGTGGCGGCGGACTTCGCGACAAACGAACGAAGTTGGGAGCAGCTTGCGCAGGTGGCCCCGGCCGGTTGGGAGAAGGGAAACGTACAGGTGCTGCTGGAGACGCGGATTGTGGGCGATACTCCGAGTCCGCCCACAATTGCGGCGGTTCATGCCTGGTAGGTATTTTTCGCGGAGGAAGCCTCACCGCCCTCCCGCCGCCAAGTGCTCCATCAAATACCGCCCCATCAGCGAATGAATATGTAGCGACGTTCCCTTGCCCTCATTGATCGAGTGCGACCGATTCGGATACGCCATCATGTCAAACGGCTTCCCTAACTCCACCAGCCGATTCGCCAATCGCTCCACCCCCTGATAGTGGCAGTTATCATCCCCCGTCCCATGCACAATCAGCAATTTCCCCTGTAAACCCTCGGCGAACGAAATCGGCGACCCCTCCCGATACCCCTTCGCATTCTCCTTCGGCACCCCCATATAGCGTTCCTGATAGATCGTGTCATAAAGCTGCTGGTCCGGCACCGGCGCCACGCTCATGCCCACTTTATACAATTCCGGCGTCCGGAACATCGCATTTAACGTGTTCGATCCGCCTCCGCTCCATCCCCAAATCGCCACCCGCTCGCCATCCAAATACGGCCGCATCGCTAGCATTGCCTTCAACCCCGCCGCCTGCTCCGCCGCCGACAGCACCCCCACCGACCCATAAACCACCTTCCGCCAAGCCCGCCCCTTCGGCGCCGGAGTTCCCCGATTATCCATGCTCACGACCACGTACCCCTGGTCCGCGATCGCCCGATGATACAGCCCCCGCGCGCCCTGCCAGCTATCGGTCACCGTCACCCCCGCCGGCTCCCCATAAACGTATACGAGCACCGGGTACCGCTTCGCCGCATCGAAATTCGCCGGCTTGATCATCCACGCGTCCATCTCCACCCCACCCGCAATCGTAATCTTGAAAAACTCCGCCGGCGGACCCTTCGTCTCCACCTTGTTCTCCGCCAACACCCGCACACGCCGATGGTCCGGCAAACTCACCAGCTCCACCGTCGGCGCATCATTCATCGTCGAGTACGTGTGGAACGCAAACTCCCCCGAAGCGGCAACGTCGTAACTATGCGTCCCGCCCCCCGCCGAAAGTCGCTCCGCCGCCCCGCCCTGCAGGCTCACCCGATATAGATGCCGCTCCGTCGCCCGCTCCGGCGAAGCCACATAGTAAATCTGATCTTTCGTAATCCGCGCCACCCGCATCACGTCCACCCCGGCCGGCGTCACAGCCGTCGCGGCCCCGTTCATCACTCGATACGCCCGCCGCCACCCGTCCCGTTCACTCAACACGACGAAGCTCCCATCCGCCAGAAACTCCGGCTCATGGGCGTCCACCCAGGTCTCGTCCTTGTCCTGAAACACCTGCTTCACCTGCCCCGTCTTCGCATCGGCCTCGAGCAAATCCTGCCGATTCTGTAGCCGGTTCAACTGCTGCAAAACCAGGCTTTTCCCCTGCCACCGCATACCCGCAATGTAGTTCTCCCGCGGATCGCCCGGCACCGCCATCCACTTCGTCTTACCGCCCCCCGCCGATACCACCCCGACCCGAACCGCCGAATTCGCCGTACCCACTTTCGGATACGGAATCGGAATCAGCTTCGGATACGTAGCGTCCGTGTTGTTGATCAGGTTGAACACCCCCACCCCG
>JBBRIO010000323.1:0-6383 GCA_038220855.1 Bryobacterales bacterium
GCGCAGCCGCAACGAGCAAGTGTCGCTCGATACCCGCCTCTGGCTCCGCGAACAGATCGACCAAACCACCGCCCTTCTCGTCGCCTTTCTCGACGAACTCTTAGCCCTCGCCCAACGCTTCCCGAACGCCATTATCCCCGGCTACACCCACCTGCGCCGCGCTCAACCGGTCCTTTGGGCTCATTACTGCCTGGCCTACTTCGAGATGTTCCTGCGCGATCTCGAACGCCTCCAACAGGCCCGCGCCCGCGTCAACCTCTGCCCCCTCGGCAGCGGCGCCCTGGCCGGGTCCGGCTTCCCGTTCGACCGCCACGCCATCGCCGCCGACCTCGGCTTCGCCGGCATCACGCGTAACTCGATGGACGTCTCCGGTGACCGGGATTGGGCCCTCGACTTCCTCTACGCCGCGTCAACCTCCATGCTCCATTTGTCCCGTCTCGCCGAAGACTGGATCCTCTATTCGAGCGAAGAGTTTGGCTGGATGGACCTCGGCGATGGGGTTACGAGCGGCTCCAGTCTCATGCCGCAAAAGAAAAACCCGGACTCGCTCGAACTCATCCGCGGGAAGTCTGGTCGCGTCTTTGGCAGCCTCACGTCGCTCTACGTCACCGTCAAAGGCACTCCAATGACCTACAACCGCGACATGCAGGAGGACAAAGAGCCCCTCTTCCTCGCGGCCGACCAACTCGCCGGTTGCCTCGCCATGATCGCCGAAATCACCTCGACCGTCACCCTCAAGCCGGACGTCCCCGCCCTCGCCGCGGCCGAAAGTTGGACTGTCGCCACAGACATTGCCGAAGCCCTCGCCCGCTTCGGTACCCCCTTCCATCAGGCCCACAAACTCGCTGGCCGCCTCGTCCTCGAGTCCCTTAATCAGGGCAAAAAACCCCTTGATTGGACCCCTGCCGAACTCGCCGCCTTCTCCCCGGAATTCACCCTCGAAATGGCCGAATTCCTCCATCCCGCCCGCGGTATGGAAAACCGCCAGGTTCCCGGCGGAACCGCTCCCGCCACCGTCGCCGCTGCCCTCGTCGAAGCCGCCATTCGACTGAACGAGTTCCGGCCATGAACAAGGCGTACCGGCAAGGCCAGATTCTCAAGCTCGTTTCCCGGCATCAGATTCACACCCAGGAAGAGATCGCGCAGAAACTGGCCGTGCTCGGGGTGGAGGCCACCCAGGTCACCCTCTCGCGGGACATCCGGGAACTCGGCCTCGCCAAAACCCAACTCGGTTATCAACACCTCGCCCCTTCCTCGCCCGCCGGCCCCAACCTCCCCACCATTCTCGCCGAATACCTCCTTGATATCCGAGAGGCCCAACACCTTCTCGTCCTGAAAACATCTCCTGGCCACGCGAGCGCCCTTGCCGCCGCCCTCGATCGCGCAGCCTGGCCCGAACTCATCGGCACCATCGCCGGCGATGACACCGTCCTTGCCATCGCCCCAGATATTCCTACCGCCCGAAAGCTCAAGCGCAAGCTTCTGAACCCGAAGTAACTCAATGGATCGCCTTGGCACCTTTACCCTTCTCGTTGCCGCAGGCATTCTCGCCAGCGTCCTCTTTGTGCCACCGGTCGTCGGCCTCGCCAACAACGGCGACTACGGCAAAGTCTCCCTGCACTACTCTCTCTTCTCTCCTAACGAAGATGAGTTTAACTTCGCCCCCCAAATCCATCAATTTCTCCCCGAAAAGCGGTGGGACAGCGGCTTCTTCACCTCGACCCATCTCCCCGTCCAAGCCGCCCTTTTTCTCCATCGGATGTCGGGACAGAAAGACTTCGATTGCCGTTTCCTCGGTGGCGTTTACTGCGCCCTTTTCCTTCTCGCCCTCGGCATCGTCCAGCCCTGCCTCACCCAACTCACTACCCTCCGGAGGGCGCTCTTCTCCGCCACCCTCCTGCTCCTTCTCTGCGACATCGTATACATAGCTCTCTTCAATAGCTTCTTCATGGACGCAACGGCGCTGATTGGTTTCCTGCTCGCGGCCGCCGCCTAGCTGCGCTAAGAACGAAGCCAAAAACTGGGCTGGCTCCTGCTGTTCACCGCCGCCGTCCTCTTGGTAATGCTCTCGAAAGCGCAGCACCTCCTCCCCGCCCTTCCCCTCGTTGCGTTGGTAGCCTCGAAGCCACGCCCGGCCCGACTCCTCTCGGCCGTCCTCCTTCTGGCGGGCTTCGTCTACGGCTTCCGGCAGATCCAGGAAAACTACACGCCCATTACGACCTTCAACGTGACCTTCCACGCCATCCTTCCGCTATCCGACAACAAACCCCAGCACCTCGCCGAACTTGGCTTCGACGAATCCTACACCAAGTGGATCGGCACCCACGCCTACGATCGCGGCGCGCGCGTCGGGGAACCGGAGTTTTATCGCGAACTCCTTCGCCGCTCCAGCCAAGCGAAAATCGCCTACTTCCTCGCCACCCACCCCACCATCACGTTCAAGATCCTCATCCTTCGTCTCAACGAAGCCGCCTTCGTCCGCCCCCTTAACTTCGGCAATTACGACCGGTCCGCCGGCCGTCCTCCCCTGGCCCAATCAAGCGCCTTCTCCCTGGCTAGCTCCGCGAAGGGGTGGCTTTTCCTTGGCCACCCCTTCTTCCTCCTCGCCTACGCCCTCATCCTCGGAGCCATTGCCCTACGCCACCCCTCCTCCATCGCCCTCGTCGCCACCACCTTTCTCGCGTTTGCGATCGGTGCCTTCGGCGATAGCCTCGATGTCACCCGTCACCTCACCCTCTTCAACCTTTTATACTCGACCTTCTCCTGCTCACGGCCCTCTATACAGGCCTAAAACGCGCCGGCTAGCTTCTTGGTCCCCGCTTCCACGACCAGCCAGACTTTTTCGAACGTTGATAACCGAATCCGCCCTTCCAGCACCCGATATTGCTTCTCCTCGATCCGCTGCAACAGACGCGAATAAATCTCGATTAAAGCCCACAACGACGCCCGGCTCCCCCTCTCCACCATCCCGATCAGCGGCATCGCCTCGTTGTAGTACCCCCGCGCCCGCCCCGCTTCGAACTTCATCAACTCCACAAATCCCGGCGTATACGCCATCCCCCGCGCGTCCACCCCGAACCGCCGCAAGTCCTCGGCCGGTACATACATCCGGCCCAACTCCGAGTCCTCCCGCACATCCCGCAAAATGTTCGTCAATTGAAACGCAATGCCGCACTTCTCGGCCAACTCCAGCGCCTTCGGATCTTCAAATCCGAAGATGTGAATGATCGTCAAACCCACCACCGACGCCACCCGATAGCAATACTGATAGAGGTCCGCAAAAGTCTCCACCGGCTTCGGCGACAAATCACTCGAAACGCCCGTAATCATGTCGAAAAAATACTGGTGTGGAATTTTAAACCGCTGCACCGTATCGTGAAACGCCGGCCATACCGCGTGCCCGCCATACTCCCCCCGAAGAGCACCTTCCAAATCTGCCCGCCACTGGCTCATCGTCTCCGGCGTCGTCCCTTCCAAGTCGTCGCTCAAGTCATCGCAATACCGCATGAACGAATACACCGCGCACATCGCATCCCGCTGCTCTTTCCGCAACAGTACAAACGAATAGTAGAAATTCTTCGCCCGGCTCCGCGCCACCTGCCGGCAATAAGCATACGACTGCTCCACGGCTTTATTCATACCGATGCCCACAAAGCCTTCACGAGCAACCCCACCCGGTGCAGCTTCCCGATCTTCGGCCGCTCCCGCAGCACGTCCCATCCCTGCCCTTCAATCTTGTCCAGCACCGCCAAGCCCCCTTCGCTAAACAGCCGCAGATCCAACGCCAGCCGCCGGTCTACCATCCCCGGCAGAGCCAGCCGAGCTACTAACATCTCCCGGGCCTCGGCACTAGCCTCCGCAATCACCCGCGGAAACCCGTGCGTATATCGCCGGGCAAACAGGTCTTCATCGGTCACCCCGTGCTTGGCCATCAAGTCCTGCGGCAAATACACCCGATCCTTGCCCGTATCCACCGTCACGTCCTGCCAAAAATTCGCCAGTTGCAGCGCCGTGCAGGTCTTGTCACTCAAGGCGTATCGCACCTCATCCCGATACCCGCAGAGCCCCAACACCAGCCGCCCCACCGGGTTCGCCGAGTAGACGCAGTAATCCATCACCTCGTCCCAGTTGGCATAGCGCGTCTGCGTCTGGTCCCGCTCAAAGGCGAGAATCAAATCGGCAAACGTCTGCCGTTCCAGCCCGTACTGCCGCACCGTTGGCCCTAGCGCCACAAACACGGGATGCGTCGCCACCCCCGCATACATCCGGTCCAACTCCTCCCGCCACCAGCGCAGGAGCCGCAAGCTCTCGGCCACGTCGTCGATCTCATCGCCCAAATCATCGGCCCATCGGCAAAAAGAATAGACGTTGTAGAAATCCTGATGCAGCTTCTTCGGCAGCAGCACACTCACCACGTGAAAATTCTCGTAGTGGGAAGTTGACAGCCAACGGGTGTACACGAGGGACTCGTCGAGCCGCCATTCCCGCCCCATCGCCGCCGCGTCGCGGACAAAATCTTTGGGCTGCAAGTGCACTTAGGGAATAATAGCGGTTTTCATGCGACCGCTCGAATTCATCAAAAACCGCAGCACTTCTTTGATCTTGTGCAACGGCTCTTCTCCCACCACAAAATCACGGGCCCGTATGTCGCCCCGCGTCACGGCACCCAGCGCCTTTTGAATCAACTTCGGCGTATGGTGAAAACTGGCTTTGCAAGTTAACTCGGAATAATGCAGCAGGTTAGTATCCATCTGCACCTGCGTCTCATTCGGGCATCCCCCGAAAAAGTTCACCGTACCGCCCTTCCGCAACAGTTGTATGGCCAGGTTCCAAACTTCCGGCTTGCCCACGGCCTCAATCACGACATCCGCTCCGCGCCCATCCGTCAGCGCCCGCACGGTTCCTGGCACGTCATCATTCTCTAAAGTCGAAATCAACTCCGCCGCGCCCATCCGCTTGGCGTCATCAAGCTGCACTTGGCGACGGGCAATCGCAATCACCCGCGCACCCATCACCTTCAACATCCGGACGAACATCAGGCCGATCGGACCGAGCCCGATGACCACCACCGTATCGCCTTTCCGGACGTTACTCTCTTCGATGCCGCGCAACACACAGGCTAGCGGCTCGGCCAGCGCCGCGTCAATGTAGTCAACCTGCTCCGGCACGGCGTACAAGTTCTTTTCCACGATCCGGCTCGGAATCCGAATGTACTCGGCGTAAGCGCCGTTATTAAATAGCAAATCCTCGCACAAGTTCTCCAGGTCCCGCTTGCAATAGAAGCAGTCGCCACAAGGCGCTGAATTCGCCGCTACCACGCGTTGCCCTACCTGGAACTTCGTCACCGCACCACCAGCCGCCACCACGTCCCCAGCCAACTCGTGCCCGAACAACGCCGGAGGCATAATCATCCGGGCGTGATAGCCCCGGCGAAATACCTTAACGTCGGTCCCGCAGGTCAACGCCACCTTCACCCGAACCAGCACATCGCCCGGGCCGAGGGCCGGGATAGCGACCTGCTCGATCTTGACGTCCTCTTTGCCGTACAGGACGGCGGCTAGCATCTGTTTTTTCACGGGCGGTAACCTTGGGGCCTCACAACAATTTTCAAGGATTCTGTCGTAGGATGCAAGGCCAGGTCAAATCCAGCCATGATTTCCTCAAGCGGAATCCGATGTGTCACCAACTCTTCCACTGGAATCGCCCCGCTGAACACCAAATCTGCCGATTCGCTCTGCAAATCCACGTCCGCACTATACGAACCGAGCAACACTCTCTCTCCCATGCAGATGTCTTTGCCCGATAGTTCGATGCGCTCTTTGTCCGAGGTCTGCGCAAACAAAATGATTTTCGCCCCCGGACGCGTCGCCCGGACCGCCTCAGCCACCACTCCCGGTGCCGAAACCGCGACAAAAACCACATCCGCGCCCCGTCCTTTGGTTCGCGCCGCAGCCTCCGCAGCTACGTCGTCCGCCCGCGGGTCCAACGCCTTTTCCGCCCCAAACCGCTCGCCCATCGCCCTTCGCCCCGGCATCATGTCCGTTACCAAAGTCCGGATCCCCTTCGCCTTCAGGATCATCGTGAAGATCAGCCCAATCGGCCCCTGGCCCATCACAATCGCCAACTCGTCGGGCCGCGGGGCCGCCAGCGCCACCCCCTTCACGCAGGTGTTAACCGGCTCTACAAAGCTTGCCGCGTCAAAGCTAACGCCATCCGGAATCTTCTCGACACCCCGTTCGACAATCCAATCCATTACTCGCACATACTGCGCGAACCCGCCTCCGGCGGCCTCAAACCCAGCCGTGATCCCGACCCGCTTGTACCCCGGACACTGCGCATACAACCGCCGGGCACAATAGAAACAAGTGCCGCAGGGGATGTGA
>JBBRIO010000324.1:0-6381 GCA_038220855.1 Bryobacterales bacterium
GCGGGTACTTTTCAGTTTCGGCGCAGCGGAGGTTGCGAAGGTTGTGCTGGTCGAGAACTGCGCCGAGTATATTGGACGGCGTTTCGACCGGGATGACGTGTGGGATGCCCCAGGCGGCGTAGTTCTTGTCGTACTGGGTCATCGTGACGTAGTGCAGGTTTTTGGGGGCGAGCGAACGGGAGATGGGTTCGAAGGCCGGGTCCACGATGGCTTGGGTGAGTTCGCGGCCGCGGTCGGCGCGGTAGTTGAAGAAGAAGACAGCGTCGCCATCGCGCATCGGAGCGCCTTCGCCGACGACGGTAGGCAGAACGAACTCGTCGGTGGTGCCGCGCTCGTAGCTTTGCTGGACGGCGGCGGCGGCGGTGGGAGCTTTTTCGCCTTGGCCGAGGACGACGGTGCGGAAGGCTTGTTCGACGCGTTCCCAGCGCTTATCGCGGTCCATGGCATAGTAGCGGCCGGAGACGGTGGCTATCCGGCCGACGCCGATTTCGGCGATTTTGGATTCCAGTTCGAGGATGAATTCGAGGCCGGAGTGGGGCGGGGTGTCGCGACCATCCATGAAGGCATGGACGGCAACGTCAGTGAGGCCTTCGCGCTTGGCCATGGCGAGAAGGGCGTAGAGATGAGTGTTGTAGGAGTGAACGCCGCCGTCACTCACCAAGCCCATGAGATGCAACCGACGGCCGCGAGCGGCCGCCATGAGCGCCTTCAGAGTCGGATCTTCATAGATCGCGCCGGTGAGCACGAGCAGATCGATGCGGGTGACATCCATTCGGATGACGCGTCCGGCGCCGATGTTGAGATGGCCGACTTCGCTATTGCCCATCTGGCCGGGGGGGAGGCCGACGGCCTCCCCGGAGGTTTGGATGAGCGTAGAGGGGAACTTGCTCTGGAGCATGTCAAACGTTGGGGTTTTCGCCAGGTACACGGCGTTGCCGCGCGTTTCGGGCGAATAGCCCCAACCGTCTAGGATGGTGAGGACGACGGTTTTCTTGGCCATGGATTATTGCTTGAAAGCGGCGCGACCGGCAAACCTCGCCATGGAGCCGAGTTCCTCTTCGATGCGGAGTAGCTGGTTGTATTTAGCGATACGGTCGGTACGGGAAGCCGAACCGGTTTTGATTTGGCCGCAGCCGGTGGCGACGGCGAGGTCGGCGATGAAGCTGTCCTCGGTTTCGCCGGAGCGGTGAGAGCTGATGGAGGTGTAGCCGGCGACGGCGGCCATGTGCATGGCTTCGAGGGTTTCGGTGAGGGAGCCGATTTGGTTCACCTTGACGAGGATCGAGTTGGCGATGCCCTTATCGATGCCCATTTTGAGGCGTTTGGTATTGGTAACGAAGAGATCGTCGCCGACGAGTTGGCACTTGGCGCCGATCAGGTCGGTGAGGATTTTCCAGCCGGCCCAGTCGTCTTCGGCCATGCCGTCTTCGATGGAGATAATGGGGTACTTCGAGACGAGTCCAGCCCAGAATTCGGCCATTTCCTCGGAGCTGCGTTCGGAGCCGTCAGACTTCTTAAAGACGTACTTCTTCTTCTTTTTGTCGTAGAACTCGCTGGCGGCGGGATCGAGGGTGATGGAGACCTGAGCACCGGGTTTGTAGCCGGCTTGGACGATGGCTTCCATAAGGAGTTCGAGAGCTTCTTCGTTGGACTTGAGGCTGGGGGCGAAGCCGCCTTCGTCGCCGACGGCGGTGGAATAGCCACGCTTCTTGAGAACGACTTTCAGGGTATGGAAGATCTCGGCACCCATGCGGAGGGAGTCGGAGAATTTGGAGGCACCGTGCGGGGCGACCATGAACTCCTGAAGGTCAACCGAGCTATCGGCATGGGCTCCGCCGTTGATGAGGTTCATCATCGGCACGGGGAGGATGCAGGCATTAACGCCGCCGAGATAGCGATAGAGGGGGAGGCCGTGGCTTTGGGCGGCGGCGCGGGCGGTGGCCAGGGAGACGGCGAGGATGGCGTTGGCACCGAGTTTGCCTTTGTTGGCGGTGCCGTCGGTGTCGATCATCTTGGCGTCGACTTCCCCTTGGCGGGAAGCGTCCATGCCGATGATGGCGGGTTCAATTTTCTTGTTGATGTTATCGACGGCTTTGCGGGTGCCTTTGCCGAGGTAACGTTTCTTGTCGGCGTCGCGGAGTTCAACCGCTTCGTGTTCGCCGGTGGAGGCTCCGCTGGGAACGGCGGCGCGTCCGAAGCTGCCATCAGCGAGGAATACATCGGCTTCCACGGTGGGATTGCCACGCGAGTCAAGGATCTCGCGACCTACTACTCTTACAATTTCCGTCATTGTATCCACTATTTTCGCATACAGGACGGGAAGGGGCTTATAGGGACGATTCAATGCGGTATTCTCGAAGTTCGCGACGCGAGTCAGTTCGGGGATTCGATTTTGACGCGTGCCGAGGGGCCACTGCCCGGGATGGCATCCATGTCGCCGACAGGCAGAACCGATCGATAGGGGTCTACCGCGATGCTTCGGCGCCAGTTCAAGATCCGTGGTCTCGATTGCGCCGAGGAGGTGGCGATTCTCAAACGCCAACTCGGGCCCGTTGCTGGGGAAGCCAATCTCGCTTTCGATGTTCTGCGGGGAAGGCTGACCGTGGCGGGTCCGGTGCCGGAGGACTCGGAGCTGCTTCGGCTGGTCGGCGAGACCGGGATGTCGGCCGAGCTTTGGGATGCTTCGCGGCCAGAAGCGGCACGTTCTCGCCTACGGGCTCGACTTCGGGATTATTTGATGATCGGCAGCGGGCTCGCGCTATTGGGCGGCTATGCCGCTTCGGCTCCAGTGGACCGCCCGTTATTCGCCGTGGCCGCGCTGCTGGGAGGATGGTTCGTTCTGCCCAAGGCTTGGTTTTCGGCGCGGCACCTACGGCCCGACATGAACTTTCTGATGACGGTTGCCGTCTGTGGCGCCATCGCAATTGGCGACTGGGCGGAGGCGGCGACCGTTGCTTTTCTTTTCGCGGTTTCGAATTCGCTGGAGGCTTGGAGCGTGGGCCGCGCGCGGCGGGCCGTCGAAGCGCTGCTCAAGATTGCGCCGTACGAAGTCGATCTTTTGCTGGCGGACGGGCGGACGCAAGCCACCCTCGTCTCCGCGATCGAGGTAGGCAGCCATTTCCGGGTGCCACCGGGGTCGCGTATTGGCCTGGATGGCGAGGTAGTCGCTGGCGAATCGGAGGTGGATCAGGCGGCGATTACGGGCGAAAGTCGACTGGTCGGCAAGGAGCCAGGTTCGGAAGTGTTTGCGGGGACGATTAATGGGAACGGGTCTATCGACGTTCGCGTGACGAAGCGGTCAACGGAGACAACGATCGCGAAGGTGATCCGGATGGTGGAGCAAGCCCAAGCCAGCCGCTCGCCTTCCGAGAGCTGGGTGGAACGGTTCTCGGTGATTTATACACCGGTGGTTCTGGTTGCCGCTATCGCCGGCGCACTGATTCCACCACTGATTTTCAACCAGCCTTGGGAGCCTTCGATCTACCAGGCGCTCGTGCTGTTGGTGATCGGTTGCCCCTGCGCGCTGGTGATCTCGACGCCTGTGAGCATTGTTGCGGGCCTGACGGCGGCCGCTGGCAAGGGGGTCCTGATCAAGGGTGGCAAGGCGCTGGAGGCGGCGGCGCACGTGCGCGCCATCGCCTTTGATAAGACGGGTACGATAACGCGGGGCAAGCCAGCCGTCGTAGGCATTTTCCCGCTGGCGGGGCACACCGAAACAGAGTTGCTGGAGATTGCGGCGGCGCTCGAAGCGGGCAGCAGCCATCCCTTAGCGAGGGCGATTTACGAGCATGCGCAAGGGCAGGGGTTGTCTCCCGTGCCAGCCACCGATTTCAGGATTATCCCCGGTAAGGGAGCTTCGGCGCTGTTGGCTGGAAGCCCCTACTGGCTGGGGTCCCACCGCTATTTGAAGGAGCGTGGGGAGGAGACGCCGGAAGTGCATTCGAAGCTGGAGGAGCTATCGGCGAGCGGGCACTCGGTGGTCGTGATTGGCATGGCGGATCATGTATGCGGCTTCATTGCGCTAGCGGACCAGCTTCGCGATTCTGTTCCCTCGACGCTTGCTTCGCTTCGCGCGCTTGGCGTTGAACAGATCATGATGCTGACTGGCGACAACGAGGGCACCGCTCGATGGGTCTCGGCGGCGGCGGGGATCAGCAGTTTCCGCGCCGAGTTGCTGCCCGCGGACAAGGTGAAGATGATTGAGGAACTGGTCGACCGTTGGCAGTCGGTTGCCATGGTGGGCGATGGCGTGAACGACGCACCGGCCATGGCCCGCTCGACGTTGGGAATTGCGATGGGAGCGATGGGGTCGGACGCGGCGATTGAGGCGGCCGATGTGGCATTGATGACAGACGACATTGCGCATTTGCCTTGGCTTATCGGCCACGCCCGCCGGACTCTGCGCGTGATCAAGCAGAATATCGGTTTGTCCTTGGTCGTGAAGTTCGTTTTCGCGGCTCTTTCTTTCGCCGGCTACGCTTCGCTTTGGGCGGCCATTGCCTCCGATATGGGAGTGTCGCTGGTCGTGATAGCGAATGGTTTGCGCTTATTGCACGCCCCCAATAAGGGGAAGCGCGGGTGAAACCCATTTCGCGCGTTACTTGCGATAGAGCCCGCAGGGATGATTACGGGCTCTATCGCGCTTGGGTTGGCTAGGCCGTCCGCTTGTGGTTTAGCGCGGCTTTGTACATGGCGTTCATGCTGCCGAGCAGATAGGAGAGGCCGACGCTGGGCCGATATTGGCCAGGAGCGGGCTCGGCCCCGGCGACGACGCCGAGGGCGGGGATGTGATCGGGGATGACGATGCCGTCGAAATCGACGTCAACGAGAGCCTGCATGATTTTGCTCATGTCGTAGTAGCCGTCGTCGATTAGCGTCTCCGTGAAGTGTGGGAGGGGTGCGCTGACGTTGCGGAAATGAATCTTGAACAGCTTCTTTTTGCTGGCGAAGTATTTGATGGCCTCGACGGGATCCTTGCCGGTGGAGGACCCACCTTCGAGCCAGGAGCCGACGCAGAAGCAGACGCCGATGTTAGGGCTGTTGGCGATTTCAATCGCTTTTTTGTAGCCTTCGAAATTGCTAAAGATGCAGCGAGGGACGCCGGCGAGCATGCGCTTGGGTGGGTCGTCCGGGTGGATGCCGATGCGTACCCCGGCTTCTTCGGCGACAGGAACCACCTTTTTGATGAAGTAAGCGTAGTTGTCCCATATCTCTTGTTCGGAGTAGACGCGGCCGTGGGAGAGGGGTTCGGTATAAGTTTTGCCGGCCCAGGAGCCTTTCCAATCGGGACTGGTAGAATCGCCGTCGCGGGCGCTGTAGCCACGGGGGCTGGTGATGCGGCCGCTGGACCAGATGCCGTTGCCCATGTGGGCGTAGGTGGAATATGGGATGCCGGCCTTGCCGAGGTAGCGGATGTAGTTGAGGTATTCTTCGATCCGCTGGTCGCGGCCGGGCAGGTTGAGGGTAACCTCGGGCATATTGTGGAGACTGCCGCTGGGGCCGGCTCCGCTGCCGATGTTGTAGACCTTGAAGCCGGCGGCTTCCCAAAGCTGACGTTGGGCGATGAAGCCTTCGGCGTTGGCGGTTTTTTGATTGACGGCGAGGCTGAGCCAGGTGACGCCTAGTTCCTTGAGGAAGTGCATGTGTTCCGGCGTGGGTTGGCCGGCGCTGACGCCGATTTTGAGGCCGGGCGGGATGGGTTTGAGGGTAGCGGCGCTAGTGGGGACGGCGGCGGCGACGGCGGCGGCTCCGGCGAGGGCGGCTTTGGCGAACTGTCTGCGGTCGGGTGAGATGTCCATGGATGGGTCCTGTTGTGAGGCGCGGTGCTTTCACATGCTACTAGAAGTGGGGACGCGGTGGGTTGCGGGTCAGGTTGGCATGGCCCTTGGTGGTGTTCAGAGGGGAATGCCGTTGACCGTTGGTGTTTGGGTAACGGGAGTCTGAGGACCGGCTAGGTCTGGCTGCCCCGGACAGATGCTGGCAGCGGACAGAACTTCCGCAGTGCCCGGGCGGGGTCCGCTCCTTGACAGTCGCGGTTCGGTGCTGGGGGCGGTCGCGGGGCCGGGCGGGAGGCCGTCGCGGGGCCGGGCGGGGCTGCTTCCGGTCCGCTTGCTGGCGCGCGCGGTTCGGTGCTGTCCCGGAGCTACGCCGCGATGTAACGAGCGTCGCGCGGCCCTCAGTTCGATCGGAGGGCCCTGGCAGGTCTTCGGCCATGGATCGAGTGCGAACGTGCAGGTGCGGGGCGTTCTCGGCATCAACGTGCCGGGGTCGTTTTCTAGCGGGGGCCGGGGCCCGGGCGTTGGGTTCGCTTGGGTTTGGTTGGAGGAAATCAGGCGGCACCTCCGCCGGCGTGGCGGACTTTGAGGGGTGGCTCGGCTCGCT
>JBBRIO010000325.1:0-6363 GCA_038220855.1 Bryobacterales bacterium
CCCGGGTTCAAGTAAGCCTTCGCCCGCGCCTCCGCCGTCAACGGGTAGTGGTCCCGATAGTACTGCCGGACCTTGCTCCGATAGGTTCGGTAAAGCAGGGTACCGCCAAAGTTCTCCACCCACGGATGTTCATCCGGCGGCACCAGTTGCGACGTCAACTGCCCGCCCACCCAGTCGGTCTCCTCCGTCAACACCACCCGCATCCCATTCCGCAGCGCGGCCAGCGCCGCCGCCACCCCGCCGGTGCTCGCGCCAATAATGGCGACATCCGCCCGTAAGTCACGGCCAGCAGCGGCCAGCGGAGCCGCAACGATTGTTTGCAATAGGGTTCGACGGGAGAGCATCTCTTACATCGTAGAATGGAGAAACTACCCATGGTTGGTTACGACGCAATTTCCGGATACGTATCCGCTCAACAAGCGCGGCTTTTGAACGAGCTGCTGGACTTCCTCCGCATCCCCAGCATCAGTACGCTGCCGGAGCATAAGGGCGACATCGAACGTGCCGCCGAGTTCACCGCCGCCGCCCTCCGCGCCGCCGGTCTACCCCACGTGGAGATCATCCCCACCGCCGGCCACCCCCTTGTCTACGCCGAAAGCCTGGCCGCCCCCGGCAAGCCCACCGTGCTCTGCTACGGCCACTACGACGTCCAGCCCCCCGACCCGCTCGAACTCTGGCACTCGCCTCCCTTCGAACCTGTCCTCGCCAATGGCAATATCTACGCCCGCGGGGCCGCGGACGACAAGGGCCAGTTCTACACCCATATCAAGGCGATCGAAGCCCTCCGCGAACTAGGCGGGGCACTTCCCCTCAACGTCAAATTTCTCATCGAAGGCGAAGAAGAGATCGGCGGCAAGTCCGTCGCCAAGTTCGTCGCGGAGAATCCGGAAAAACTCAAAGCTGACGTTGCCCTTGTCTCCGACACCGCCCTTTACGCCCCCGGTCTGCCGACGCTTACGGTCGGGCTCCGAGGCCTCGTCTACATGGAAGTGGAAGCCACCGGTCCCAGCCGCGATCTCCACTCCGGCCTCTACGGCGGTGCCGCGCCGAACGCCGTCTACGGCCTCGTAGAGCTTCTTGCCAAAGCCAAGGACGACCACGGCACCATTCAGATTCCCGGCATCTACGACAGCGTCGCCGCCCCCTCCCCGGCCGAACTCGAAAGCTGGGCCAGCCTCCCTTACGACGAAGCCGAGTACCTCAAAGAAGTCGGCTCCTCCGCGCTCACTGGCGAACCGGGCCGTTCCACCTTCGAGAAAACCTGGGCCCGCCCCACTTTCGAAGTCCACGGCATCGCGGGCGGCTTCACCGGTGCCGGTGCCAAAACGGTCATCCCCGCTAAAGCCGTCGCAAAGGTTTCCATGCGCCTGGTCCCCGATCAGGACCCTGACGCTGTCGTGGCTTCGTTCCGCAAATGGGCTGCGGCCCATGCCCCGGAAGGCGTCTCCATCGAAGTTCGTGTCCTAAGCGGTGGACCCGGCCTGCTCGTCAATCCGGACCATCCAGCGATGGCCATCGCCGCCCGCTGTTTCGCCGATTCGCTCGGCCGGAAAACTGTCTTCGTCCGTGGCGGCGGCTCCATCCCCATCGTCGGCGACTTCGCCCAGCACCTCGGAATCCCGACAATCCTCATGGGCTTCGGCCTGCCCGACGATGGCCTCCATTCACCCAATGAGAAGTTTGCCGTCGACAACTACTATAAAGCCATTGTCACGGTTGCCCATTTTCTCGAACAATACGGAGCGTAAGTGAGCAGTAATGCCACCGAGATCCCCGGCCCGATATCGTCTAGCCAGTCGGTAGCGCGCTCGGCCGGGGTAACCAGTATCGCCGTCCTCGCCAGCCGCATCACCGGGCTCGTCCGCGAAATCGCGCTCGCTCATTTCTTCGGTGCCACGGCCGCGTACGACGCCTACATCCTCGGCTTCCGGATTCCCAACCTCACCCGCGACCTTTTCGCTGAAGGCGCCCTGAGCTCCGCCTTCGTCCCCACATTTGTCGACGCGCTGCACAAAAAATCGAAGGAGGATGCCGCCCATCTCGCTAACCTTGTCGCCACGGCCATCATCATCGTCGTCGGCCTCCTCTGCCTCGCCGGGATGATCTTCGCCCCGCAAATGGTGGACTTGCTTGCCCCCGGCTTCCGCCAGCTGGAAGGCAAGCACGAACTCGCCGTCCGCCTCACCCGGATCATGTGCCCCTTCCTGCTTCTGGTCGCCTTAGCCGCGCAGTCGATGGGCATCTTGAACGCCTGCAACCAGTTCGCTCTGCCGGCTCTGTCATCGTCCTTGTTCAACGTGGGTTCGCTCGCGGTCGGTCTGAGTCTTGGGCTGGTCGCCGGCCCCTACCTCGGCATCCCTCCCATCGAAGGGATGGCCTGGGGTGTTCTCACCGGCGGCTTCATCCAACTCGGTTCCCAAGTGCCTGCCCTCGTCCGCACCGGCTTCGTCTATCGTCCCGCGATTGACTGGTCCCACCCCGGGCTTCGCCAAATCCTCCGCCTCATGGGTCCGGCGATCCTGGGCAGCGCCGCCGTCCAGATCAACGTGATGGTCAATACGAGCTTCGCCTCGGAGATCAACGGCGGCATGAGCTGGCTCGGCTATGCCTTCCGTCTGATGCAACTGCCCCTTGGCCTATTCGGGGTCGCGATCGGCGGGGCGACGCTGCCGGCCATCTCCCGCAGCGCGGCGCGCGGCGATATGGACGATTTCCGCCGGACGCTCTCCCGCTCGCTCGGCCTCGTCTTCCTGCTCACCATTCCTTCTTCGGTCGGCCTCTTCGTTCTCGGCCCGTCGATCATTGGGGCGCTCTTTGAGCGGGGCGAATTTAAAGCCAACGACACTCATCAGACCGCTCTCGCCCTCGGCTGGTTCGCCATCGGCTTGGCCGGCTACAGCGCATTGAAAGTTCTCGTGCCCGCATTCTATGCCCTGAAGGACGCCCGCACGCCGATGTTCGTCAGCCTCGGGTCCATCGGGATCAACTACGCCGTCGTCTCCACCATGACCTCCCAAACCGCCTTCGGGCTGGCCGGCCTTGCCCTCTCAACCTCCGCCGTCGCCATCACCGGCAGCCTCATCCTGCTGACCATCCTGAAGACGCGTATCACCGGAATATATGGCCGTGCGCTGCTCGCTAGCGTCGGCAAGATCGTCCTTGCTGCCGCCGTCATGTTCGCCGCCGTCTCCGCCACCACCTGGCTCGTTGGCCAGCAAATCCCGTCCGGCCAGCAGCGCTATCTGGTCGATCTCGCCATCTCGATTCCCGCCGGCTTGGCGGTCTATTATTTCGCGTGCCGGTTGCTGAAAGTAGAGGAGATGGAACTCGCTGCCGAGGCCCTCGAACGTCCCTTGGCTCGCTTGCGTGTTAGACTCCGCTAAAGATGAACCTTAAGGTGATATGCAACCTGAAGTGAAAGCGCTAATCCGGCTGCAGGATTTCGATCAGTCGCTCGCTCGGCTCACGGTCGAACTGCTCGAACTCCCCAAGCGCCTCGACGCCCTCACGAAGGACGGTGCCGCGCACGGCAAACACCTCGAATCGCTCCAGGCCAGTCTGAAGGCCGATGAGACCGAGCGACGGAAGCTCGAGGGCGGTGTCGTGCTCCACAAATCGAAAATCGTCAAGTTGAAGAAGCAGTTGAACGAGGCGCAAACTCAGACCCAGTCTCAGGCCTTCGAACACGAAATCACCTGGGCCGAGTCGGAGATCGTCAAGGCCGAAGAGCGCGAACTTGAGCTGCTGATGGAAGAGGAGCAACTGCGCGGCGACGTCCAAGCTGCCAAGCTTCGACTACTGGAAATGCAGAAGACTTTTGAGATTGAGCGCACGCAAGCGCTCACCCGCCACAAAGCCGGCAAGGCCGAAATGGCCGCTCTCGAAGAGCAACGCCAAGCGACGCTGAAGACGCTGGAGCCGACGGTCGCGGCGCTTTATGAGCGTCTCCGCCGGAAGCACAAGAACGGCATCGTGGCCGCCGAGGCCGTCAACTCCCAGTGTCAGGCTTGCTACATGGAGATTCGCTTGCAACTGTGGCAGGAACTTCGAGCGTCACAACCCTTCATGACCTGCGAGAACTGTGGCCGAGTGCTCTATATCACTACGGTCACCGGCTTCGATCCGCAATTCGGCCCCGCGCCCACTCACTGAAGCGAGCCCAGACTTCAAAGGCGCTCATCTCGGGGATCGTCACCGGCGAGGCGGCCCACTTTCGTATCTCGTCCTCGAATCGATTCGGCTGTCGACTTAGCGGAACGCCACGCTAAACATCAAACTGGAGATCGACGCTCTTTCTGAACCCGATCAAGTCACCGCAACTGGTCCGCTCCTTACTGAACGGCGGAAAGGATGAACGGCGGAAAGGAATCGCTGGGCGACATCCAGTTCGACGCCGCAACCGCCTTGGACCGAAGCGATATCCAGAGCATCTCCGGAGCCACCGCCCCGCCGTCGCCCATGCCCACGGCGTGACCAAGCTTGACCTCCCCCTCGTCTTCGGCGAGCGTAGCATTGGTTCGGCGCGGAGTGGCGCACCTTTGGCCTCAGCTTCGCCTCCAGTTCCGCCTGGGCCATCGAAACGATGGTGGAGATTTCCCATGCCGAAATCAAAGAAACCTACCAACGAACTCGCGCAGGGCGACTTGAGACAACTTTGTCCCGAACAACTCACCTGGGCGAGCCGCCAGCTCGATCCAGTGCGAAGGTTCGCTCAGTTCCTGCGATCTTGCCTCAGCCAATCCGCGCCGTTTCCCTCATGCCGGCAGTTGCGGCTGCCGTGGATCCCGGTGGATCCATCGAAACGCCGGAATCGAGTTCTTCCAAAAGAACTTCTCCGCCGCCGGTCGACTCTTCGCCAGAAAGTAGTTCTGCAAAATCTCGATCGCCGCCTTGTTTCGCCCCGCGAAGATCAGATAATCTTCGCCAAAAATGTCCCACAAAAAGTCGGCGACCGGCTTGTAGTCTTTGTCGTCCGGAGCGCTGCCCGCCACGGCCGTTTTGGGACGATAGAGTCCGGACATCTTAACGTAGACCTTCCGCTGGCGAAGCTCTTCGAGGTCAGCCGTATACTGCTTCCGAACCGCCGCCTCGGCAGGGATCCCCAACGCCTGCTGGTGGCCCATAACAATCCGAAGGTCCGGCACCTTGTCGAGTAGGCGAAGAGTTGCGCGGGTCAGATCGACGCGCGGGTTTGCCACCTCCAGGGTGAGCCCGGTAGCGGCGAACGCCTTCATGTTTTCGATCAGCTCCGGGCGATTGATCGCGGCCACCATGTCATGGACCGGCCACACGTTGCCATACCGAATCCCCAGGAACAGTTTGTTTTTCCGATACCGGTCAAGATACTCGCGGAACTCCGGCTTCAGCGGGTCGAGGTTTCCGATCATGCCGGTAATCATCGGTTCGCTTTCGATGATCATGAGGACCCAAAGGTTGTCCTCCACCCAAGGGCTCGCTTCGACTTTGATGCCTCCGACGACGCCGAGCGGGATGGCCGATTCGCGAAAATGCTTCGGCAGGAACGGCGGCGCATTGGGAGTGAATGGGAACGGCGACCCCTGGGGCCGAGTCGGATCGTATAGGTGGAAGTGGGTGTCGATGATGGGGATCGGCACTGGCGCTGCGGCGGCGAGCGCGGCGGATGCGGCCAGTAGTGCGCGGCGGGTGGTTGGGATGTTGATCATGCGGGGCGAACTCCTCGTAGGCCTGAATTGTATACCGGGGTGTGGGGTTGCGAAAGCCCACTGCCGGGCGATTCGCAGAACTGCAATAGAATAACGGGTAGATGCTCCGTGTAGTTTTATTCACTCTCGCCCCCCTCTTCGCCCTCGCCCAAACGCCCGTCGACTTCCAGCGCGAAATCCGTCCTATCCTCTCCGACAACTGCTTTCACTGCCACGGCCCCGATCACTCGACGCGCATGGCCAACCTGCGTCTAGATACCCGAGACGGTCTCTTCTCCGCCCGCAATAAGTCCGCTCCCATCGTCCCCGGCAAGCCCCTCGAAAGCCTCCTCCTCCAACGCATCGCCCACGCCAACCCGGCCCTCCAGATGCCCCCGCCCCAGACCCACAAAACCATCTCCGCCAAGCAACGCGAAACCCTCGCGCGCTGGGTCGAACAAGGCGCCCCCTGGCAGGAACACTGGGCCTTCGCCCAGCCCGCCAAGCCCTCCCTTCCCTCCGTTCGCGCCACCGCCTGGCCCCGCAACCCCATTGACCAAATCCTCCTCGCCCGCATCGAAGCCGCCGGCCTCGCCCCCGCCCCCGAAGCCGACCGCCGAACCCTCGCGCGCCGCCTCTCCCTCGATCTCACCGGCCTCCCGCCCCAACCCGCCGACGTCGAAGCCTTCGTCGCCGATCC
>JBBRIO010000326.1:0-6351 GCA_038220855.1 Bryobacterales bacterium
GGGTGCTGCTGCTGGAGACGAAGGGGGAAACGTCGGCCAGTGTCAGCTTGGGCGACATCGACGGCGACGGCGATCTCGACGTGATCCTGGCGAAGGGCCGCCATTGGCCGCTGGTGGACCTGGTTCTACGCAACGACGGCAAAGGCCATTTTTCAACGGAAAAGCTGAGCGAAACGGCTGACCGGACCTATTCGGCGGCGCTGGCTGATCTGGACGGAGATGGCGATCTCGATATCGCCGTGAGCAACGACCGGCCCGACAAGAAGCTGATCTATTTGAACGACGGCAAGGGGCATTTCACCTTGACGAGCGAGTTTGGCGACCCAACGTGGTCCACGCGTTACATCACCGTCGCCGACCTGAACGGCGACCAGCGGCCCGACATTCTCGTCGCCAATCGCAGCTCGAAGCCGGAGTTGACGCGCCCTAGCTTCTACTGCCTGAATGACGGCAAGGGAGCGTTTCCGCAGTGTACGCAACTGCCGACGCAATCGGCGACGATCATCGTGGCGGCGGATTTGGATGGGGACGGATTCGTCGACCTGCTGATTCCGCATCGCGACGGCGGACAGAGCCTGGCGTTCTGGAATGACGGCAAGGCGAACTTCAGCGCGCCGATGGCGTTCGGGCCGGAGCGCTCTTCGATCCGCGCGGCGGCGGCGGCCGATGTTGATGGCGACGGTAAGCTGGACGTCGTGCTGGGCGACGAGAAGGGCGGCGTGAGGATCATTCCGAATCTGGGTAAACGGAAGTTCGGTACGCCGATTCCGCTGGGCGCCAAATCGGCGTCGCCTTACTAGATCGGGGTCGCGGACATGAATCGCGATGGGAAGTTGGACGTGGTCGTGGGGAACTTTGAAGCGCCCGGGTCGGTGTTCTTCAACGCGGGCCATGGGCGGTTTGTGGAGACCGCTTGGGGCGACGGGCAAGGGGCTGTCTACGGGCTCGCGCTGGGCGACCTCGACGGGGATGGTTGGCCCGATATTGCGGCCGCGCGGTCGGAAGCGCCGAACGCGATTTGGTTCAACGGGCCCGCGGTTAAAAAGTAATGCGGGCGGCGAACTGAATCGCCCGGGCGGCGCGAGCGCTGCGAATGGTGCCGAAGGCGGGTACGCCGACGCTGGCGGCGGGTAGGCCGAAGTTGGCGTGGTTCATGGCGTTGTAGAGTTCGCCGCGCAGTTCGAGTTTGAAGCGTTCAGTGAGGGCAAAGTTCTTCATCAGGTTGGTATCGAAATTAACGACGCCGGGACCACGAAGGATGGAACGCCCGGCGTTGCCAAACTGAAAGAACGCCGGGGCGCGGAAGGCGTCGGTGTTGAACCAACGATTGATGCTGGGCGTGCCGGTGGATGGGTCGCCCACCACGTCGGCTCGCAGGCCGCCGGCGGGAAAGGCGTTCGTGTTGTTCACGGAGCTGAACACCGTAAACGGGGCCCCGGCTTCGACCGAAGCCAACAGGCCGGTGCGCCACCCTCCGAAAACGTTATGGGCCCAGCCGGGACGGCGGAAAAACGGCAGGTCGTAGACGCCGCTGAAGACGGCCCGATGAGGGATATCGCTGCCGCTGCGGCCGCGGTCCAGACGGCGATTGTAATAGTCCATGTAGCTGCCGGTGCTGCCGATTTCGGTGAACGATTCGACGTCATCAAGGAAGGCCGAATAGGTGTAGTGAGCGAGGATCGAGAGGCCCCGGGCGAAGCGCCGTTCCACCTTTACGAAGCCGGCGTGATAGTTCGAACTGCCGATGGCCGGGTTCACCATCGTGACGTTGTTGAACTGGGGAAACGGCCGGCGGGCCTGGGCGTTGCCCGCGGAGAGCAACTCCGGACGGACCTGATTGATCGACAGATCGTTGGCGGTGAGGTGTCGGCTGAGGTTGGCCAGATAGCCGATTTCCAACAGCAGGCCGGGCCGGATTTCGGTCTGGATATTGAGATTGAACTGGTAGCTTTCGGGGGTGTCGCGGTCGCGTTGGAAGAAGCTGACGGCGGTGGTGGGGGCTTGGCCTGCCGGCACGGCTCCGAAGCCGGCACCGAATTGTTCGATGGGAGTTCGGCTCTGCGTCGGAAAGCCGTCGCGCAGGCGCATCGCGCTGGTTATGCCCACTTCGCTGGCGGTGATGCGCAAGTCGGTGGAAAAGCCGAGGGTGGCGGCGGTGGCGACGATGCCACTCACGGTGGGGCCGAAGAAGATGCCGCCTCCGCCACGCAGGACCATCTTCGGCATGACCTTGTAGGCGAAGCCGAAGCGAGGGGCGAAGTTATTGCCGTCAAAGTTATAGGCCGAACGGGGCACGCCGTTGCGGCCGGCGAACGTGATGACGCCTGGGGTGCGCGAGACGGGATTGATCTGCGTCAGGTCGAAGGCGTTCATGCGGTCGCCGTCGACGGTGCGCGGGACCTCGGCTTCCCAGCGGACGCCAAGGTTCAACGTGAGCTTGTCAGAAATGCGCCAATCGTCCTGGGCATAGACGCCGTAGTAGCCCGCGCTGGAGGCGATCACGTCGGGCCGAATGACGTTGGCGGAGTTTACTTCGCCTAGTAGGAACGAGGCGAAGGCGTTGCCCGAAGCGTTGATGCCGGGTTGGCCGGTGATCTGCGGAACAAACGCGAAGTTGCCGGAAGAAGAGGTATCGGTTTCGTCCTTGTTATATCCGAAGCGAGCCTCGAAGCCTGCTTTGAAGGCGTGTTTGCCGCGGAACCAACTGACGGCATCCTGCACTTGGGTATCGAGAATTGGCGTTTGCAGGCGAAATGGGGCCGCGCCAAGGCCGTTGTAGCCGGTAATGCCGATGATCGGGAAGGCCACATCCGTGACGCCCTTCAGGCCGAGTTTGGAGGCATAACCGCCGTCGCGTCCGGGCCGTTCATTGATGTTTTTGCGCCGCACGAATCCGAGGCGGAACTCGTTCAAGAGACTGGGCCGAAGAGTGTGCGTCCAGGCGCCGAGCAGGCTTTGCGTCCGCCCTTGGGCGCTGGTAGCGGCGGGATCGGCGGGCAAGGACTCGCCGTAGACGCCGGGGTTCGTGCTGGCGTTATCGTTGATGTAGTAGCGAAGCATCAGCGTATCCCGCGCGCGGAACTGATGATCAAAGCGGGTGACGAAGATGTCGCGATCAAACTGGGGACGGGTATTCAGTGCGAAGTTGTTGGCGCCGGTGATCGTGCCGGGCTGGTTGGGATTGGGCCAGAACGCGAGGATATTTTTCGATACCGGGTCGATGCGGGCAGCTGGAATCGTGTTGCCGGGGAAAGGGGTGCGGATGCGGTTGGTGGTGGTGGCCGGGTCAAAAATAGGGATGACGCGGCCGGCGGCGTCGAAGGTGCCGCCGAAGTCGCCAGCGCGTTGGGCGGAGGTGGACAAGGTCTGTTGGGAGTTGCCGCCGGTGACTTGCAGCGTCCGTTCCCAACTGGCGAAGAAGTGCGTTTTATCCCTGCGAATAGGGCCGCCAATCGCCGCCCCGAACTGGTTCTGTCGAAACTTCGGGCGGCTGGCGGCGAAGAAATTGCGGGCATCGAAGGCTTCGTTCCTGGCGTATTCAAAGACGCTGCCGCGGAAGCGGTTCGTGCCGGCGCGGGTGGAAAGCAGGATGACGCCGCCGGCGGAGTGGCCGAGTTCGGCGGTGTAGTTGTTGGACAGAATCCGAAACTCCTGCATGGCTTCCATCGGCAGACTGGTCTGCTGCTGAGGCACGGCGAGGCCGACCACATTGGTCACGTTGCCGCCATCAAGGTTGAACTGTTTGGTTGCGCATGCGTCCGCCGCCGACGCTGAAGATCGGCAGATTCTCGCCGCCGCCGCCCTGACTTTGGACGACCGTAGCCGGGGTGAGAACGACGAGGGCCGTCGCGGCTCGGTTGGGCAAGGGCATGCCTTCGATCATTTCCCGTTCGATGAGCTGGCCGGTGCTGGCGGACTGCGCATCGAGGAGAGGGGCCGAGGCGGTGACGTCGATTGTCGTCTGCACCTCGCCCAAGGTCAGGGTCAAATCGACTTGCAGCGTCTGACCCACTTGGAGGGGGATGTTGCGCCGGACCAGCCGTTGAAAGCCCTGGGCGGCGAGTTCGATCCGGTAGGTGCCGGGGCCGAGCGCCGCCAAACGATATAACCCCGATTCATTCGATGCCGTAGGAAGCGAGACGCCGGAATCTTCATTCACGACCAGCACCCGGGCTTTGGCAACCACCGCGCCGGAGGTGTCGCGGACGCTGCCGGTGAGAATACCGCTGCCGGACTGCGAAAAGAGGACGATCGGGAGAAGCAGAAAAAGGAGTGCGTATCGAATCACCTGCGAATCATACAGGATTACTATGGCGGGGTTGCTATGACTCGTCTGGCATCGTCTCGCGGGGCGACTGCTCGATGCCGGCAATCGCGTACAAATTTCGATGAATCGTTTCGCAGATATCTTCGAGCGGCAGGTCGTTGTCGTCCGTTCCGAATGGCCCTTCGATCTCGACGCCGATTTCTTCAATGCCGAAAAACAAGTAGGCGACCAAGACTACATCAAGGATGGTGTACCACCCATAACTCGATACCAGCGCGAACGGCAGCGTGAAGCAGTAAACCACCAGCGCGCGCCGCAAATGGACCACATAGGCAAACGGCAACGGTGTTTTTCGAATGCGTTCACAAGCCCCGAGATTGTCAACCAACTGTTGGATGTTCTGATCGAGACCGACGTATACAATGTCCGAGAAGCGCCCCTCGCGACGGGCCCGGTTCAGTACGGCCGTCATGCGGGACGCGACGGCCAAGGCAACATGCTGGGCCTGGGTGACCGACGCCACCTCTTCCGCACTGAATTGCGTGGCCAGCGGACCGATGCCGTTCTCGCCACGCAGGCCAGACGCGGTCGCGAAAGGGAATATGGCGGTCCACCGAGTGAGCTCGAAAAGTCCCTCCCGATCCGTGCCGAACTGTTCGGTCGCCCCGCGGATCAGATTGCGGGTCTCGTTTACGATGCCGCCCCACAGCTTGCGGCCCTCCCAGAATCGGTCGTAGGATGCGTTGGTCCGGAACACGAGCAACAACCCCAGCGCCGTACCCACCAGCGTGTGCAAGAGCAGCGGAATCCCCAGCGGAAACCACAGAAAATGAACTGTGACGACGGCGACTGTCCAAATAGCGCATAACGAAACCCGCCCGCTGATCTCGCGCAGGAGCGAACCCCGGATATCAAAAAAATGGTCGAACCAGCGGTGCGGGTCGTATTGAATCATCCCTTCATCACTTCGAAGCGGTCGGAGGCCGGGTTGTATTCGAGCACTTTCCCGTGCTCAATATCGTAAACCCAACCGGCGATGCGCAGCGTTCCCGCTTGCAAGCAATCCTGGACGACCGGGTAGCTTCGCAGGTGTTCGAGTTGGTTCACAACGTTGCGCGCCGTAATCGCGGCGAGTTGCTCTTCCTCGGGCAACTTCATCGCCATTACCTGCTTGCGCGCCTCGTTCCCATTGCGCAGCCAACGCTTCACCGACGGCAGAGAGTCGGCCGTCTCCGGATGCCAAACCGCCTTCATCGCGCCGCAATCGGAATGGCCGCAGATGATGATGTTGGGGATCTTGAGAACCTTCAAAGCGTATTCCAACCCCGCCGCTTCGCTCGCGTTTTCCCCATGAAATGGCGGCATAAAGTTACCCGCATTCCGATCCACAAACAACTCTCCGGGGTCTGAATGAGTGATTAACGCCGGGTCGATGCGCGAGTCCGCGCAGGTGATAAACAGCGCTTTTGGCGTCTGACCCAGCGCGAGACGGCTAAATAGAGCCTTGTGCTGCGGGAACACATAGCGCTGGAACGTGATTACGCCTTTCCGAATGGAATCCATATCTTCTCAGAATAGCCGAAGCGAATTTCGATCTTCCGCGCATCCAAGTTACCGGTTTGAAAAGCTGTCCCCGTTGCGACATAATCATCGCCTATGACCGAATCAACCTGGACGCGGCGGAGACTTCTCTCGACCGCCGCCGCGGCCGCCCCCTCCCTGCTGACCGCCCAAGGCAAGCGCCGAAACATCCTCTTCATCCTGACCGACGACCATCGTTTCGATGTCATGAGCTGCGCCGGGCACCCCTGGGTGAAAACGCCAAACCTCGACCGGATGGCCGCCAATGGCGCGCTGATGACGAACGGCTTCGTCACCAGTTCTCTTTGCTCCCCCAGCCGAGCCTCCATCCTGACCGGCCTCTACCCCCACGCCCACAAGGTCAACGATAACTTCACGGAGCTCACTCCTAAGCTCCCGACGTTCCCGCAGATGTTACAAAAAGCGGGTTACAAGACTGGCTTCTTCGGCAAATGGCACATGGGCGGGGCGAGCGATGCGCCTCGATCCGGCTTCGACCATTG
>JBBRIO010000327.1:0-6333 GCA_038220855.1 Bryobacterales bacterium
ACGGGACTTGACCCATCTGTTGCGGCCACGCCGGTTACGCGATGCCGATAACCAGCGTCTCCTGAATGGAATCGGACTCCAGCATGACCGGCAACGGGTTCTGAACTTCCTTTATAACCCAGAAGTGGAGCCAACCAATAACCGCGCGGAACGGGCGTTGCGGCCGGCGGTAATCGCCCGCAAGGTCTCTCACTGCTCCAAGAACCAACGCGGATCCGAGGCATTTGCCGCATTCACCAGCATCGCCCAGACGGCCGTCAAAAATGGAGCCCCCTCCGTCCCCGATGTCTTTCACAGCCTCTTCAAAAACGGACTACAACCGTTTAGCTCTGGTTGACTTCTCAAGCCGCTAATCAATTACTATCTTAACTACTGGTAGGACAATCGAGATCCATCGACTAGGAGGCATCCAGATGAAAGGTTTACGAAGAGCTATATTGATCGGCGTTTTCGGTTTCTGCCATGATCTCGAAGCTGCCCACGGTACAACGCTTCAAGACGCATGCCGGTTGGCCGCAAGCGTGATCGTTGGGACCGTAGAAACGGTTGTCGTAAGCAGTAGTCCCGCTAAGATCACAATCCGTGTAGACAGAGTTGTGTCGGGTCCGGTTGCGGCAAATTCAATCATATCTGCGACTTGGCCTGGATCTATAGTAGCTGCCAGGATGACACCAAGACGACACAGAGCAGTTTGGTTCCTCAGCACGGCAAGTCCGTCAGGCTGGGAGATCATGCCGATTGGCGGGCCAAACGCTCCTCTCTTTGCGTCCGCGCTTGCCATCTCTCCGCTCACGTCTAACGAAGTCACTTTAGTAGCACCGAAGGCCTGCATTGAGTCTGTATTGACGTTTCTAAATGAAGGCGCAAGTTTTATCGCGGGATCTCTCCCCCATCTAAGAGCAATGGAAATGTTACTTCAAGAAGATCCACCGCTACTAAGTGCAGCGGCACCCGTCTTGAGAGAAATAGTCGCCGCTCACCGTCAATCTGCCTCTATCGACCTTAAAGTACTCGCAATTTCTGTTGGCATTAAACGGCAAGACGTTCAGGCGATCGCTCAACTGAGGGCTGAACTACCGGCCATTCTGAAATCGAAGGTGCTCCATCATCTTGCGTTGGCACTGGTCGCATGGCGAAGTGCCGACCCCGAAAGTCTGGCGGTTTTGGGAGGATTGGCCATGTCATCCACTGAAGACCCGTTGCGTCGTTCCGCTGCCGACGCGCTCATGATGATTCATACGAAAACTGCCGTTCCCCAACTAGCTAAACTACTGGATAGTAAAGATGCCGGAATACGAGGCGCCGGTATTCGGGGCCTCAGCATGTTTGTAAAAGGAGTACCTGTCCTAACACCTGCCAACGTCCAGACGATGCAATTTCTGAAAGAGGCCCCCAACGAATTCTTGGACGAGGGCATCGCTCGGTATGTATCGATCAATAATGTCGCTTTGGAAAACGAAGACGAATTCATCTTTGGTTGGAAACTTTGGTTAAACCGTCACGTTAACAAGTTGACGAATTGAACCGCCCGAGGGCCTAAGAATAGACATCGAGTGTCTGCTTCATTCGTTCGTGGCGGCGGGTACAGAGGAGCTAATATGCAAGCTGGTAGCCTGTCTTTAGGGGCCCGAGGAACAGTCGCTACACTCCCGTCGCCCAATGGCGAATTTCGGTATGAAGGGATCGTATCCGACGGTGCTATCGCCTCTGGACGGCTGGGCGTTGGCGCGGTTGGTAGCCCTGAAGCAACGGCCTTTACGTCAGAACTCACCGTTTTTTCTCCGATCTGACTTAACATCGATCTTAAACCGGGGACGGAAATCGACAGCCGGGCTTGCGTTCGGGTTGACTGGGTCGAGTCGATATCGTAATTACCAGATGACCCGACCGGCGGCGGTCAAGCATCGGTTCGCGGGAAGGATGGATCGACTACGATGGTGCTCGTACCGTTGTTCGGTTATAGGAAGCAATTTCCGACGCGCTCGGGCCCCGTTACCGTAGTTGTTCGGCTGACTCCGATGTTATCCACTCCCTTTGATGCCGTCGGAGGGAACCTGGACGGGCGTCATGAATTGGAGCAACTGTTTGAGTTTCGGGGGCTCACGCTTAGGCCGTAACGTTTATTCGCGGAAGGGGAAATCGGTGGACTCGGTGCGGACGGAGAGGAGGAGCGTCTCCATGCGGCTAACGATTTCGGGAAACTGATTGGCGAGATCGGTGGTTTCGTTCAGGTCCTGGGCGAGATCGTAGAGAGCGGGTTTCACATATTTCCAGTTGCCGACGCGGAGCGCCTGCTTGAAACCACCTTCGTGGAACTCCCAATAGAAGTAGTCGTGGACCTTGGGCTTGCCCCCGGTGAGGGCGGGCAGAATCGAGAGGCCGTCGGTATCCTTCGGCGCGGCTTGGTTAGTGAGTTCGGCGCAGGTGGCCATCATGTCCCAGAAGGCGAAGGGATGGTCAGAGACTTGGCCGGGTTTGATTTTGCCGGGCCAGCGGGCGAGGAAGGGGACGCGGATGCCGCCTTCAGTGAGGCTGCGTTTGATGCCGCGCAAGGGGCCGGAGGATTCGAAGTACTTGGGGTCGTGGCCGCCTTCCTGGTGGGGGCCGTTGTCGGAGCTGAAAAAGACGAGGGTGTTGTTGTCGAGGCCGAGTTGTTTGAGCTTGTCGAGGAGGCGGCCGATGTCGCGGTCGAGACGGGTGATGGTCGCGGCGAATTTGCGTTCGAGAGGCGGCCAGGGTTCGGAGGAGTAGGGGGCGTCTTCGGCGATTTCGATGCCGTCGCCGGTGTCGCGGCCGAGTTCGTTGTTCGCGTGGGGGATGGTGGAGGCGAAATAGAGGAAGAAGGGCTTCGCTTGGTTCGCGTCGAGGAATTTGAGCGACCGGTCGAGGAAGAGATCGGGGGCGTACTGCCTTTTTTTACCGCCCCAGTTGCCGGTGAGTTCGAGGGCATGGTCACCGTCGAGGAGCATGTCGGGGTAGTACATGTGGGCCTGCGATTGGCTGAAGAAGCCGAAGAACGTGTCCCAACCTTTTTTCGTGGGGTAGCCGGGATAGCCGACGCCGCCGAGGCCCCACTTGCCGAACATGCCGGTGGTGTAACCCGCTTTTTTGAACAGCTCCGGTAGCACGAAGTCGGACGTTCGTAGCACTTTTTCATTCGGGCCGTTACCGCGGATGCGGGTATGGCCGGTGTGATAGCCGGTCATGAAGGCGGAGCGGGAGGGGGCGCAGACGGTGCAACCGGCGTAGGCCTGGGTGAAGCGGATGCCATCGGCGGCCAAGCGATCTATGTGGGGCGTCTTGATCCGTTTTTGGCCATAACAGCCCAAATCGCCGTAGCCGAGGTCATCGGCCATGATGAAAACGACGTTGGGCGGACGCTGCTGCGGAAAGAGGGAGTGGAGGAATTGGCGGCGGTTCTGTAGACTATGGCCCATGCTTGATTGGTCCATCATAGCCGTCTATTTCGTGATTGTGTTCGGGATTGGTTTTTACCACTCGCGGAAGGAGCGCAGTGCTTCGGAGTATTTTTTGGCGGGGAACAACGTGGGTTGGTTCGCGGTGGGGGCGTCGCTGTTTGCGACGAACATATCGAGCGAACACTTCATCGGCTTGGCGGGAAGCGGAGCGTCGACGGGGTTGGCGGTGGGTTGCTACGAATGGTCGGCTTCGATTTGTTTATTGCTGCTGGGTTGGCTTTTTGTGCCGCACTACCTGCAGAGCAAAGTGTTCACAATGCCGGAGTTTTTGGAGAAGCGGTTTTCGCCGGGGTGCCGGTGGTATCTGACCGGCGTTTCTCTTTTTGCGTACATCTTCACGAAGATTTCGGTATCTCTGTTTGCGGGCGGGATTTTGATCCGGGAGATTTTGGGGTGGGACTACATGACGTCGGCGATATTGCTCGTGGTAGCGACGGGGGTCTATACGATTTTCGGGGGGTTGGCGGCGGTGATCTACACCGATGTATTCCAGGCCGTTTTGCTGGTGGCCGGGGCGATCGTGCTAACGCTGATCGGGCTGAATGAGGTGGGGGGATTTCAGGCGTTGCGTACTTCGCTGCCGCCGGACTTCTTTCACATGGTGAAGCCGGCGAGCGACCCGAACTACCCGTGGGTGGGGACGATATTCGGCACGCTGATTTTGGGGACCTGGTACTGGTGCACGGATCAGGTGATTGTGCAGAAGACGCTGGCGGCGCGGAATTTGCAGCAGGCGCGGTACGGGACGTTGTTCTGTGCGGCGCTGAAGATTTTGCCGGTGTTCATTTTGGTGCTGCCGGGGCTGATTGCGAAGGCTCTGTGGCCGACCGAGGTGACGGGGGACAACGCGTATCCGCTGATGGTGATGCGGTTGCTGCCGCCGGGGATCAAAGGACTCATGGTCGGGGCGTTGCTCGCCGCGTTGATGAGTTCGCTTTCGAGTGTGTTCAATTCGTGTTCGACGCTGATGACGATGGACATCTACAAGCATTGGAAGCCGGGGGCGTCGGACCGGCAGCTAGTCAATTTCGGGCGCTGGTCGACGGTGGGGATCGTGGTGCTGTCGGTGGTTTGGATTCCATTTATCCGGAACTTGAACGACCAGGTTTATCAGTATTTGCAGAGTGTGCAGGCTTACGTGGGCGCGCCGATTGCGGCAACGTTTTTGACGGGGATTTTATGGAAGGGGGCGACGCCGCGGGCGGCGATTACGACACTGATTGTGGGCGGGGTGATTGGGGGAGGGCGGTTCCTGATGGACGTATTGCGGAACGCCTTTAAGATGGACTTGGGGCCGCTGAACGAGGTGGTTTCGATCAGCTTTTTGAACTTCAGTGTGGGGGTATTTGCGCTGTGCGTGCTGCTGATGGCGGTGGTGTCGAAGGGGTCGGCGGTGAAGCAGGGCGTGGAGGAGTTGACGATGGAGTTCTCGCATTTGCGGGGGACCCGGATGGAGGTGGCGGCGACGGTGGCGATCCTGGCGGCGGTGGGGGGCCTATGGGTTCATTTTTCCTGATAGAGTGGCAGGCGATATGAGCATTTTTTCACGAAGGAACTGGCTGGGCGCGGCCGGGTTGACCACGCTGTTCAAAGAGAATCCTGCGCTGGCGCAGAACGCGCCGATCGCGGCCAAGGACAAGATTCGGATCACGAAGCTGGAGACGATTCTGGTGAAGCCGCGTTGGCTGTTTTTGAAGATCCATACGAACGCGGGGATTATCGGGCTGGGTGAGCCGGTGGTGGAAGGCCGGGCGCTGACTTGCCGGACGGCGATTGAGGAGATTGCTCCGTATCTCATCGGGAAAGATCCGCGCGCCGTGACGCACCATTGGCAGGCGATTTACCGTCATGCGTTTTATCGCGGCGGGCCGGTGTTGACGAGCGCGTTGAGCGGCATTGACCAGGCGCTGTGGGACATCAAGGGCAAGGCGTTGGGCGTGCCGGTGTACGAGCTTTTGGGCGGGCCGACGCGGAACAAGATTCGTGTTTATGCGCATTCGCGGACCCCGGAATCGATGAAGGCCGATATGAAGAAGGGCTTCACGGCGTTCAAGACGGGCCCGGCGAAGCGGCGTCCGGCCCGTTATATTGAGACGCCAGCCGAAGTGAAATATGCGGTGGAGAAGTTTGCAGAGTTGCGGGCGGCGGTGGGCGACAACGTCGACATCGGCGTGGATTTCCACGGGGCGATTTCGCCGGCGCATGCCAAGATGCTGATCAAGGGCATGGAGCCTTATAACCCCATGTTCATTGAAGAGCCGTGCCAGGCGCAGAACCACGACATCATGGCCGAGATCGCGCGGGGCACGCATTTGCCGATTGCGACCGGTGAGCGCGTGTTTACGAAGTGGGGCTTTCGAGAGGTGCTGGAGAAGAAGGCCGCGACGATCCTGCAGCCGGATATGTGCCATGCGGGCGGGATCACCGAAGTCCGTTTGATCGCGGGGATGGCCGAGGCTTACTACGCGACGATTGCGCCACATAATCCGCTGGGGCCGATTTCGCTGGCGGCGGGGGTGCACTTGGCGGCTTCGATTCCGAACTTCCTGATTCAAGAGCAGGTGAGTTTGGGCGAGGGTTACATCAAGAAGCCGTTCACGGTGAAGGAAGGCTATTTGGAGTTGCCGACCGGGCCGGGGCTGGGCATTGAACTAGACGAAAACGCGATGGCTGACAAGATTGGGCACGACTGGCGAAACCAGGAAAGCTACGACGCGGATGACGGCTCGGTGGTGGATTGGTAACCTAGTCGTTTCATGACAAAACAAGAAGTCGTATCCAGCATGCTCGAGATCGGGATCGTTACACTGCCGGGAGCAATCCCTACGGCTATGCCGGTTTTGGAGATGTGGCC
>JBBRIO010000328.1:0-6315 GCA_038220855.1 Bryobacterales bacterium
TCAGGCGGAAGGGCGGGGGGTTGGCTCCGTCAAAGGGGCGCCGAGCGTCGAGAGCGCTATTGCGGAAGAACTCGTAGGCCGAGCCGTGGAACTGGTTCGTGCCGGTTTTCGAGACCAAATTGATTTGGGCACCGCCACCGACGCCGCCTTCGGCGGTGAAGGGGAGGGAGTTAACGCGGAATTCGGCGATGGAGTCGGTGGAGATGACGAGGCGGAGGTTGCCTTCCTGACGGGGGTCCTTGATGCCGGTGGCGTCGACGCCGTCGAAGGTCCAATTGTTATCGTCGCGGGGGCGGCCGAAGAAGCGGATGGAATTTTGGTTGCCCTCGCCGACGTTGACGGCTCCGGGGGCGAGGGCCATCAGGGAGGCCCAATGGCGGCCGTTGAGGGGGATGTTTTTGATCTGCTGTTCGCCGATTACGGTGCCGATCTCGGCACTCGTTTGTTCGAGCGGGGTGGTGGCGGCGTTGACTTCGATGGCCGAGGTGACGGCACCGACCTGGAGTTGGGCATCGAGCACCCGGGACTGGCCGACGGCGAGGACGACGGCGTCAAAACGGGCGGTAGAAAAGCCGGAGAGGGAAACGGAGACGGTATAGGTACCGATGGGGAGACCGGGCAGCTGATAGGTGCCGTTAGCGGCGGAACGGACTTCGCGTTTAAAGCCGTTGGTGGATGATTCGAGAGTAACTGCGGCGTTGGCAAGGCTGGCGCCGGTTGGGTCCGAGACTGCGCCCGAGAGAGTGGCGCGATCGACCTGGGCAAACATGGCCAGAGGAGTGAACACAAGGATAGCTGTGAAGCGAGAGATCTGGAGCATTTACACCCAGTCTATGGGCCCATTCGTTACAAAAAGATGTCAGGAGGGTGACAAGGCTTTGACAGTTTCCAGGAGTTCGGCGGTGATGCGGAGGGCGACGGCCTTCCCTTTTTCGCCCACTTCGCCGACGGGGCCCACGCAACTAGGGCAGCCGGATTCGCAGGGACAGGCGGCGATGAGATCGGCGGCGGTCTGGACGAGACGGGCTTGCTGGCGGAAGAGGGGTTCGCTGCCACCCATGCCGCCGGGGTAGTTGTCGTAAAGGTAGAGATTGGGTTCCCACTCGCGGAGGCCGCCGGTCGCGTCTTCGGTCAGGGTGACGGAGAGGTCGCGAGGGTCGCACATGAGGAGCAGAGCGGCGACGGCGCGGAGGGCGTTGCCGAGGCCGACGAGGCCGTTTTGCTTTTCGGTAGGGGTGAATTCCGGGAACCGGGCAAGGAAGACGGCGGGGAAATGGAGCCAGAAGGAGGTGGTATGCATCTCCTGTTCGGGCATGGAGAGGTTGCCGGCTCCAATGTTTTCAAGAGTATAAAATTTAATCTTCTTAAAGCCGACGATTTGGCGGTTGACGCGGACGTCGCCCCAACGGGCGTGGTTCAGGGCGTCGAATTCGGTGAGGATTTTGACTTGGGTGTAGTCGATGGCGTCGGTGAAGTAGTCGCATTCGACGGCGCGAACGTAGGCTTTGCGGCCGACGTAATCGAATTTTTCGACTTGGAACTGGCGGGCGTCGTGGAGATAGATGGCCTTTTCGTGGAGCGTCGTGAGGGCGGAGGGGAAGTCGACTTCGGCGATGACCTGGTTCTGGCGGGTAACGTCGATGACGATGAAGTTATCGCTGGTTACGGCTCGGAGGGAGACGGCGTCGGCGGGGTAGGTGTCAGAGGTCCAGTGCCAGGTGTCGCCGGAGTGATGGAGGAGCCCGAGTTCTTCGAGGAAGCGGCAGAGTTCGGCGGTCTCGAGCGAGCCGAATTTTTCGCCGTCGCGAATGGGGAGTTCGAAGGCGGCGCACTTCATGTGGCTGAGGAGGATTTCGAGGTTGTTCGGATTGATGTGAGCCGATTCCGGGGGGCGGCCGAAGAAGTATTCCGGATGCTCCACTATATATTGATCGAGGGGGGCGCTGGAAGCGACGAGAACGGCCATGGAAAGGCGGCCTCGGCGACCGGCGCGACCGGCGCGTTGCCAGGTGGAGGCGACGGTGCCGGGGTAGCCGGCCATGACAACGGCATCGAGGGAACCGATATCGACGCCGAGTTCGAGGGCGTTGGTGGCGACGACGCCTTTGACTTCGCCGCTGCGGATTTGCCGTTCGATTTCGCGGCGTTCGCGAGGGAGGTAGCCGCCGCGGTAGCCGCTGATTTTGCCGCGGAGGGCGGGGAGTTTTTCGGCCGCGTCCTTTAGGTATGTGGTGAGAACTTCGGTGGCGAGGCGGTTGTTCGTGAAGACGAGGGTTTGCTGACCGCGATCGAGGAATTCGAGGGCGATGCGGCGGGTCTCGTGGAGGTAGCTGCGGCGGATGCCCAGTTCGCGGTTGACGACGGGGGGATTGTAGAAGACAAAATATTTTTCGGCTTGGGGGGCGCCGTTTTGATCGACGAGGGAAAAAGGCTGCTCGCAGAGGGCTTCGGCTAGCTCGCGGGGATTGGCAATGGTGGCCGAGCAGCAGACGAATTGGGGGGTGGAGCCATAGAATTCGCAGATGCGGCGGAGCCGGCGGAGGATGTTGCCGAGGTGGGAGCCGTAGACGCCGCGGTAATAATGGAGTTCGTCGATGACGAAGTAGCGGAGGTTTTCAAAGGCCTTGGCCCACTTGGTGTGGTGGGGAAGGATGCCGCTGTGGAGCATGTCCGGGTTCGTGAAGACGACGTTAGCGCGTTCGCGAATGGCGCGGCGGGCGTCTGAGGGGGTGTCTCCGTCGTAGGTGAAGGCTTTGATGGGGACGCCCATGGCGTCGACTGTTTTCTGGAACTCTTGGAGTTGGTCTTCGGCGAGGGCTTTGGTGGGGAAGAGGTACATGGCTCGAGCGCCAGGTTCGAGGACGAGGCGGTTGAGCACGGGGAGGTTGTAGCAGAGGGTTTTGCCGGAAGCGGTGGGGGTGACGACGACGACGTTGCGCCCGGCTTCGACGTGGGAGTAGGCTTCGGCTTGATGGGAATAGAGCTCGCGGATGCCGCGTTTGACAAGAGCTTGGGAGAGTTCGGGGGCGACGGATTCCGGAATCGGAGCGATGACTGGATCTTTGGCGAGCTGGTGCTGGATGGAGCGAATGGGGGAGTTTTCGGCCTCCATCCACTCCTGAAAACGAACCACCGCCCCGTCAAGGCCAGTGGGCCGATTGAGGGAGGCGGTGGGATCAGGAGAGCCTAAGGTTAAGTTCATGGGGCGTGGTTTCGCTTAAGTTTCGCCGAAACGGTGCCCCAACACAAGTTAAGTTATTTGGTACGAATGAATTCGTAGCGTTCCAGCGTGGCCGCGATAGCGAACGGTCGACGACCGGAAGCTGGTTCTGAGGCTCGGACACCTTGGCTACGGATAACAGTTCCCATACAGCGGAGTCGGACGGATGCCCCTGAGGCAGCGCTAGGTAGCGTAACCAGGTATTCAATGGGATCGCCGATCGGCATTTCAGCTTCCGACGTGAAGAGTACGCCGCCGGAGCTCATGTTGCGCGTCTCGCCCGATCGCGAGACAGGCTCGCTCCCGGTGCGTACCAGTTCGACGGGCAACTGGATTTCGAATCTTTTAGTTTTGCGTTGTTCGCTCACGACTGTTCCAGACTAAGGCTTTTTGCCTAGAACGGTCAATAGACCGAGGCCCATCACCTTACTACTTTAGGTTCAGTACGCGCCTAGGGTTTCCCCTAGGAATAGACCGGATCTGTGGTTGGTGGCTCGATTGCTACAATGGGAAGAGGCTTGTTTTTGCGCGCAATTCTTCGCATTGCTTCCGGTATCGGGCTGGTGACCCTGGGTGTCATTGGGCTTATTTTGCCTGTGATGCCGGGGTGGATTTTTTTGATTCCGGGGCTAGTGATTTTGGCGGACTACTTTCCCCCGATCAAGCGTCTGGTGGATTGGGCCAAGGCAAAGATGGAGAAGGTGAGAGGCACATGATCGACCGGATTACGGTACACGGCGCACGCCAGCATAATCTGCAAAACGTGAGCGTGGAGATTCCGCGCAACACGTTGACGGTGATTACGGGGCTTTCGGGCAGCGGGAAGAGTTCGCTGGCGTTCGACACGATCTACGCCGAAGGTCAGCGGCGGTATGTAGAGACGCTCTCGCCTTATGCGCGGCAGTTTCTAGACCAGATGGAGCGGCCGGAGGTGGACTCGATTGATGGGTTATCGCCGGCGATCTCGATTGAGCAGAAGACGACGAATCGGAGTCCGCGGTCGACGGTGGGGACGGTCACGGAGATTTACGACTACCTTCGATTGTTGTACAGCTCGATTGGAGTGCCGCATTGCCCGAACTGCGGGGTGCCGATTTCAGCGCAGTCGACGAACCAGATTCTTGAGCAGATTATGCAGTTCAAGACGGAGGAGCGGGTGATGATTCTGGCTCCGGTGGTGCGGGGCCGGAAGGGCGAGTATAAGAAAGATCTGGAAAAATATTTACGCCAGGGGTTTGTGCGGGCGCGGGTGGACGGGGAGTTGCGTTCGCTGGACGAAGACATCCCGCTGGATAAGCGGAAGAACCACTCGATTGAAGTGGTGGTGGACCGCCTGCTCGTAAAGCCTGGGATTGAGAAGCGCCTGGAGGCTTCGATTGAGACGGCAATGAAGCTGGCCGATGGTCTGGTGATCGTGGCGATTGTGAACGGCGAAGAGCGGATGTATTCGAAAAAGCTGGCGTGCCCGGAGTGTGGGCTGAGCGTGCCGCTGCCGGAGCCGCGTAGTTTTTCGTTTAACAGTCCGTTCGGGGCTTGTGCGGCGTGCAATGGGTTGGGGTCGAAGTGGAGTTTTGATCCGGATAAGGTGATGTTGGATCCTGGGCGGCCGCTGCTGGAGGGTGGGTTGGGCGCGGCGTCGGGCACGAGCGTAATGAACCACCGGCTGGAGGAGGTGGCCAAGCGGCTGAAGATTAACCTGGCCAAACCGTTCGACCAGTTACCGGCGGCGACGCAGAAGTTACTGATGCATGGGGGGGAGAAGTTTCCGGGTATCTTGAAGATCCTGGACGGTATCTATGCGAGCGCGGGGCAGGGGTACGTTGAGTTACTGATGCAGTATATGTCACCGACGTTGTGCGTCGAGTGCAAAGGGTTACGGCTGAAGCCGGCGTCGCTGGCGGTACGGGTGAAGAGTATTTCGATCGCCGAGTTGAGTGCGATGCCGGTGGGGCGGGCGCTGGAGACGGCGCGGGCGTGGGTTTTCGGCGAGCGGGAGACGCTGATCGCGGGAAGGCTGCGGGAGGAGATCCAGAATCGGCTGGAGTTTCTGTTGGCGGTGGGGCTGGACTATTTGAGCTTGCATCGTTCGGCGGCGACGCTATCGGGCGGAGAGGCGCAACGGATTCGGCTGGCGACGCAGATTGGGTCGAAGCTCCGGGGTGTTTTGTACGTTTTGGATGAGCCGTCGATTGGGCTGCACCCGCGGGACAACGATCGCTTGCTGGATACGTTGTTCAAATTAAGGGACTTAGGCAACACAGTGCTCGTCGTGGAGCATGACGAGGATACGATCAAGCGGGCGGATTATGTGATCGACCTCGGCCCCGGGGCTGGGCGTTTGGGCGGTTTTGTGGTGGCGGCGGGGACGGCCAAGCAGGTGGAGCGGAACAAGGCTTCTCTGACGGGGCAGTATTTGAGCGGGAGGCGGTCGATTCCGGTGCCGGCGGTTCGGCGGACGGGAAATGGGAAGCGGATCGTGGTGGAAGGGGCGCGGGAGCATAACCTGAAGGACGTGACCCTGGAGATCCCGCTGGGCACGTTGACAGTGATTACCGGAGTTAGTGGTTCGGGTAAGTCGACACTGATCAATGATATCTTATACCGGGCGTTGGCGAAGGAAGTTTATGGTTCGCGAGCGGAGCCGGGGACGCATACGCGAATCCTCGGTTTCGAGCATATCGACAAAGTCATTGAGATTGATCAATCGCCGATTGGACGGACGCCGCGTTCGAACCCGGCCACTTACACGGGGCTCTTCGCGCCGATCCGCGACCTGTTCGCGATGTTACCGGATTCGAAAGAGCGCGGCTACAAGCCGGGCCGGTTCAGCTTCAACGTGAAAGGTGGCCGGTGCGAGGCTTGTCAGGGCGACGGATTGAAGCGGATTGAGATGAACTTTCTGCCGGATGTGTACGTCACGTGCGACGTTTGCCGGGGAAAGCGATACAACTCCGAAACGTTGGCGGTGAAATATAAGAACTATTCGATTGCGGACGTGCTGGCCGCGACGGTGGAGCAGGCGCTGCCGATTCTGGAGAACATCCCGACGATTAACGTGAAGTTGCAGACGTTGAACGACGTCGGTTTGGGCTATA
>JBBRIO010000329.1:0-6311 GCA_038220855.1 Bryobacterales bacterium
TACCCCGACGCCTCGCCCGTATTCGAGTCCGCTAGTTGACTGTTGCCGTTATGCGCCAGCGACATGTACCGGCCACCCCGGTCGTAAAACTCCTTCACCCGCTTTATGTCGGTCCCGATCGGATAGGCGTTTTCCACCCCAATTACGGCAATCCGTTTCCCCTGCTTATGCAGCTTCCGCACGTCTTCCGGGGTCAACGCCAGACCCATCACATCCGGGGCGATCTGCTCGGTAAAGCGATGGACAGCCTCGAACTTCTCGATCGCCTCCTTATAGGCAATATCGTAGGCTTCCGGCGTCGGCAGTCCCTGCCCGACATAGACGATGAAGAAGGCAACGTCCATATCGCCCTCAACCATCTTCGGCAAATTCACTTGCGTCGTGAGCCGCTTCAAGTAGTTGCAATCGGCGGTGAAGTTCGCAGGGTCGATGTCGTTGTGCGTATCAAGCTTCAGCGCCCGATCATGGATCGCTTTGGCTTTGGCGATCAAGGCCGCGTCAGTAGACTGCGCCGGACCGGAAATCGCGGCCGCCTGCATCAGCAGGCCGGCAAGAAGCAGCTTTCGCTGGAGTGTTTTCATGGCATATTCCTGTTTCCGTGCCGGGCGCTAGACCCACACGAAATGCAAAACGAGAAGTTGGGAGGGAAACAACTGACCAACAGGGGTCGCGGAAACAGGTGCCGCGGCGACAATTCGCCATTCGGATTATAGCAAGGCAGAATAAAGAACATGCACATCGGGCTCATCGGCGGAATCGGACCCGCCGCGACAGACTTCTACTACCGCCGGATCATCGCCGCCTTGGCCGCGAAGAAGACAGAATTCGATCTCACCATCGTCCACGCCGACACCCCGACCTTGCTTCGTCATCTCCTCCAGAATGACGTCGCGGCCCAGGTCGCCATCTACGCCGGCCTCTCGAACCGCCTCGTCGCCGCCGGTGCCGAATGCGTCGTCGTCACCTCCATCGGCGGTCATTTCTGCATCCGCGCCTTCGAAGAAGTCTCCCCGCTCCCCGTCGTCAACATCATCACCGAAGTCAGCCAGGCCGTTGCCGCCCGCGGCCTAAAGCGACTCGGCATTCTCGGCACCCGCACCGCCATGGAAACCCGTTTTTACAATGGAATCCCCACCGCCGAAGTCATTCCCCCGCACGGTCCGGACCTCGACGCTGTCCACGACGCCTATGTCGCTATGGCCGCGGCGGGCGTCATCACCTCCGCCCAGCGCACCGTCTTTGAATCCGTCGGTGCAAAACTGATCCGGGAACACGGAGCCGAAGCGATCATGCTCGGTGGCACCGATCTCGCCCTGGCGTTCGATGAATCCAGCTCCCCCTTCCCCATCCTCGATTGCGCCGCCATCCACGTCGATGCCATAGTAAGCAGGGTCAAACTACCATGAATCGCCGTCAATTCCTCGCCTCCCTAGCCCTCCCCTTAGCCGCCGCTCCCCGCCGGCCCAACGTCCTCATCGTCCTCCTCGACGACTTCGGCATCGGCCATTGCACTCCGTATTCCGAGTCCATGAAAGCCGACGCCCTCGACCCGGCCTACCAGACATTTCTCCGCGACCATAACGTCGCTTACACCCTCGATGAGCCCCTCGCCCTCTCCCGCCGCGCGATGCCCAACCTCAACGCATTGGCCAAACAAGGCACCGTCTTCACCCAGGCCTTCTCTTCCAGCAACCTGTGCGCTCCCGCCCGCGCCGGCATCTTCACCGCCCAAAACCCCAACCGCTTCGGCATCTATAACAACATCGATTTTGACCGCGGCGGACTCCCCCTCGGCTCCCTGCTCGTCGAACGTCTCCAGAAAGCCGGCTATGCCACCGCCATGATCGGCAAATACCATACCGGCACTCGCAACCACGCCCTCCGCACCGGCGTCTTGAACAAACACAGCCTGAAGCAAGGTGAGTTAGTCAAGTTACCCGCCGCCCAACGCGCCGCCATTGAGCGCGAAGTCACTGAAACCGGCTTTGAAGGCTCCGTCGTCGATCAACACCATCCCCTCAACTACGGCTTCGACTATTACTTCGGCTACAACCATCATCAGTGCCCGTTCTACGATTCCGAACAGATCTGGGAAAACCGAACCTACACCGGCAAGCAGCCCAAATACAATACAGAACTGTTCACGGAAAAGGCGATCAGCTTCGCCAAGCAGGCTATGGCGGCCCAGAAGCCCTTCTGCATTGAACTCGCCTTGCACGCGATGCACGGCCCGCTCCGGCCGCAAGCGCCGGACCGCTACTTTCAACCCTTCGCCAGTAAGTCCTTCGAGTTGCAAAACTACTTCGGCCACATCAACGCCGTCGACGCCGCCATCGACGCCTTCCGCGATGCCGTCGGCCCCGACGAGTGGAAAAACACCCTGTTCGTCTTCGCCGGCGACAACGGAGCCCCCGTTTCCATCGCCACCCCGCCCCCCGGCAACGGCCCCCATAAAGGACACAAAGGCAGCTTCTTCCTCGGCGGAATCCGCATCCCGTTGATCGTCCATTGGCCCGCCGGCATCACCAAGGGCCAACGCAGCAACGCCCTCGTCTCCTCGCTCGACATCATGCCCACCGCCCTGCAAGCCGCCGGCCTGCCCGCGCCCACCGGCATCGACGGCCGCAGCCTGCTCCCCCTTGCCACCCGCAAGGCGACCAAAACCCGCGAACACCTCATGCTCTCGGGCATCCATTCCCGCGCCTGGGGCTATAGCGGCGAAACCACCATAGGCGCCCCCGCCAACGCCCGGCGCGAAGAAAGTCCCGGCGCCTGGGTAGTTACTGACGGAACTTACTTACTTCGGTTTACCGGCACCATCGTTCCCGGCTTATATAGCGACGCCTCCGCCGGCGTCCCCGCCCACCATGAACTCTACGACCTCCGCGAGGACCCCGGCGAAACCCGCGATCTAACCAAGCAGCTGCCCGCCGTCGTCGAGCGGCTCGAAAAACTCTACCAATCTGAAGCCAAGACCTGGCCCGCGCCCCCCACCTGGCGACGCGACCGCTGGGCCGAACTCCTCCCCACCCGTTCCGCCAAACCAAACTGAGCAGCAAGATGTCGACCCCCCAGATCAATCACCGCATAGTCCTGCAATCCCGCCCCGTCGGCCCGCCCACCCCCGCCGACTTCCGCCTCGAAGAAGCCCCCGTCCCGGTTCCGGCCGCGGGGCAACTCCTCCTCCGAACTCTCTACCTCTCCCTCGACCCCTACATGCGCGGCCGCATGAGCGACGCCCCCTCCTACGCCGCCCCCGTCGCCCTCGGCGAAGTCATGGTCGGCGGCACCGTCTCCCGCGTCGAATCCTCGCTCCATCCCCACTACCAACCCGGCGACCTGGTCGTCGCCTACTCCGGCTGGCAGGAGTTTGCCCTCTCCGACGGCACCCGCCTCACGAAGCTCGATGCCGCCATGCCCCGCCCCTCCCTCGCCCTCGGAGTCCTCGGCATGCCCGGCTTCACCGCCTACATGGGCCTCCTCGATATCGGCCAACCGCAACCCGGCGAAACCGTCGTCGTAGCCGCCGCCAGCGGCGCCGTCGGCTCAGCCGTCGGCCAAATTGCCGGCCTCAAAGGCTGCCGCGTCGTCGGTCTCGCCGGCGGCCCTGACAAGTGCCGCTACGTCGTCGAAGAGCTGGGCTTCCACGCCTGCATCGACCATCAGACCGAGAACCTCAAAATCCAACTCGCCGCGGCCTGCCCCCAAGGCATCGACGTCTACTTCGAAAACGTCGGCGGTGCCGTATTCAATGCCGTCCTCCCCCTGCTCAACCCCCGCGCCCGCGTCCCCGTCTGCGGCCTCATCGCCCACTACAACGACACCGCCCTGCCCCCCGGTCCCGACCGCCTCCCGCTCCTCGCCCGCACCCTCCTCACCAAACGAATTCGCATGCAAGGCTTCATCATCTTCGACGACTACGGCCATCGCTACCCCGAATTCGCGACCCAAATGAGCGCCTGGGTCAACGAGGGAAAAATCAAGTTCCGCGAAGACGTGGTCGAAGGTCTCGAAAATTCCCCGGCCGCTTTCATCGGCCTGCTCGCCGGAAAGAACTTCGGCAAGCTAATCGTCCGTGTCGGCGCGGACGCGATATCGTAGGAACTCACCCATGCTCCGCCTAGCCCTTCTCACCCTCCTCGCCCTCCCTCTTCTCGCTCAAGACCGGATCGGCACTGTCCAGGTCCGCGTCTCCACCGACCACCCCGACTGGCGCTACGAACCCGACCAGCCCGTCCGTTTTAAGATCCTCGCCATCCAGGACGGCCACCCCCTCACCGGTGCCAAAGTCACCTACCGCATCGGCCCCGAGATGATGCCCCCGAAGATCGACCAAACCGCTACCCTCCCCGCCGACGGCCTCACCGTCGAAGGCGGCACCCTCAACGAACCCGGCTTTCTCCGCTGCATCGTCACCGTCGAACAAAACGGCAAAACCTACCGCGGCCTCGCCACCGCCGCCTTCCGCCCCGAAGCCCTCCAACCCACCCAACAGGACCCCGCCGACTTCGACCAGTTCTGGGCCGCCGGCAAAGCCGCCCTCGCCAGAATCCCCGTCGACGCCAAGGTCACTCCCCTCCCCGAATACGGCAACGCCGCCGCCGACTGCTATCACGTTAACCTGCAAAACATCGGCACCGGCACCGCCGCCTCCCGCCTCTATGGCGTCCTCTGCGAGCCGAAAGCGCCCGGGAAATACCCCGCCCTCCTGGCCGTCCCCGGTGCCGGCGTCCGCCCCTATCGCGGTCTCGCCGCCATGGCCGCCCGCGGCGTCATCACCTTCCAAATCGGCATCCACGGCATCCCCGTCACCATGGACCAATCCGTCTACGACTCCCTTGGAGCCGGCGCCCTGGCGAGCTACAACACCTTCGGCCTCGACAGCCGGGATCGTTACTATTTCCGCCGCGTCTATCTCGGCTGCCTCCGCGCTAACGACTTTCTAACCAGCCACCCCAAATGGAACGGCACCCAACTCGCCGTCACCGGCGGCAGCCAAGGCGGGGCCCTCTCCATCGTCACCACCGCCCTCGACCCCCGGGTCAAAGGCCTGGCCGCTTATTACCCCGCCCTCGCCGATGTTACTGGCTACTTACAGAACCGAGCTGGCGGCTGGCCCCATATGTTCCGCGCAACCGAAGGCCCCCTCGCCCACCGCTCCGCCGACAAGATCGAGACCACCCGCTATTACGACGTCGTCAACTTCGCCCGCCGCGTCAAAGTACCCGGCCTCTACTCCTGGGGCTTCAACGACGAAACCTGCCCCCCCACCTCGATGTACTCCGCCTACAACGTTATCCCGGCTCCGAAGAAACTGCTCCTCGCCCTCGAAACCGGCCACAACAACATCCCCGAACAAGTCGCCGAAGTCGACGCCTGGCTCCTCGCCTTCCTCAAGGCTGAACAATAGGCGGCCCCTGGCGAAAGAGGCCGCCCACAAAAATCAAACCTTCGCCGGCACAATATACGGAGCCCGGTAAACCCGCGTCAACATCTTGTTGGCTTCCGGGTCATTCTTCACCGTCCACGTCTTCTCATCCCAATGCAGCGTCCGCCCCAGGCGATAAGAGATATTCGCTAGGTGCATCAGCACGCACGACATCGCGCCCTCTTCAATCTCGGCATTCAAATCCGTCCGTTTCCGGCTCCGCACGCCTGCAATGAAGTTTTCGAAGTGATGGTCCCGCTCCGACCGCGCCGGCCCCGGCTTGCCGTCCTTGCCCATGAAGCTGTAGTACTTATTGTAGTTATCAATGACTAAGTACCCTTCCGACCCATAGAACGTATTGCCAATCGTATTCCCGGCCCGCTCGCCGCCGATGCCCGCCTCGTGGTTGCTCAGCCAATGCCGCACCTCGAACGTCATCATCTTCTTCTTCCCGCCCACGTTAAACTCGTAGGAAGCGGTGATCGTATTCGGCGTCTCCTGATCGTCGTCGAACATAAACTTGCCGCCCATTGCGCTTACCTGCGTCGGGTGCGTCACCCCCAAGCCCCAGCGCGCAATGTCCACTTCGTGAATGCCCTGGTTGCCTAAGTCGCCGTTGCCCGTATCCCAAAACCAATGCCAGTTGTAATGGAACCGGTTCTTCGTAAACGGCTGCAGCGGGGCCGGCCCCGTCCACATGTCGTAATCCACCCCCGCCGGCACCGCTTCCACCGGCGTCTTCCCAATCGTGTTCCGCGCCTTAAAGCATAGCCCCCGCGCCATGTAGATCTCGCCGAACTCCCCTTCCTTCATCTTCTGCACCGCTTCCTGCAACGCCGGCGAAGAACGGCTCTGGCTGCCCATCTGCACCATCCGGTCGTAC
>JBBRIO010000330.1:0-6305 GCA_038220855.1 Bryobacterales bacterium
CGATCCGAGCATGCCACAGGTGCTGAACGACGTCATTCTCAAGTCCCTCGCCAAGGACGTGAGCGCCCGGTTCCAAAGTGCTGGCGAGTTCCACGTTGCCCTCCAGGAGGCGCTTCGTACCATTCAAGGCCATCCGGCGACCGCTCCCGTCCAGGCCGTGACCCAGACGATGCCGCGGGCGATTCAGCCGCCATTAAGCGGCGGTCTGGGCCTCAAGCTCGGCCTGGTGGCTCTGGTCACGATCCTCCTGTTCGGCGGCGGCGGTGCCTATTGGTGGCGGTCCCGAGCGACGGCACCCCCGGCTGCGGAAACGACGGCCACGACAACTGGGTTCGCCACTCCGTCGCCGGCTCCGCGCGTGACCCCGCCGGTCGAGAAGCAGCCTGACCCGGTGGTCACTGCACCACCTCCGGCCGCTGTAGTTGTGAAACAAACTCCGCCGGTGCCGGTCGCGGTCGTGGCCAAGACCCCCGAGCCCGTCGCCCCCCCGCCGGCAGCTGTCGTCGTTGCCCCCACGGCGGCACCCGTCGTCAACACGCCGCCCCGCCCCGACCCCGCTATCGTCTCCGAACTCCGAACCCGACGCGTCCGCATCGAGTCCCGCCTGGAGGCCTGCAAATCAGCCCTCGCCAGCCTTCGGCAGACCCTCGCCGCTCAGGGCCTGAAACCCCGCGGCGACACGGGAATCCTACTGCAGAACGCTACCGGCGAACTCAGCGAAGGAGACACCGCCGCCAAGTCCGGCGATTTCGACGGCGCCCGTCAGCACTATGAGGTTGCCGAGCAGACGCTTCGCCGCCTGGAAAAGCTCTTCAATCTCTAAGCGCCATGGCGGGGTCGATCCGCGTTGCCCGCCACGCCGGAATCAAGGTCGCTACCCCAGCCACCAGGGCCAACAGGAGGGCCACCGCGAAATACACGACGGGACTCCACGCGCTGATTCCGTAAAGAACACTCGCCAAGGCGCTTCCCAAGACTGCCGCGAGGACAATCCCAGTTCCGATCCCCAAGCCCACCAGCTTTAGACTTTGGCGCATTACCAAGGCTAGAATCTGTCCTGGACTGGCGCCCAAAGCCAAGCGGATGCCAATCTCCGCCGTCCGTCGCGATACCGAATACGCCATCACTCCATAGATTCCGATACTGGCCAGGAGCAGAGCCGCCCCCGCAAAAAACGACGTCGCCAGACTACGGATCCGCGACGCCGCAATCGACTCTAGCACCACGTCCTGCATCGATCGAATCCGGTTCAACGGAATATTCGCGTCCATTTGCCGCATCTCCTGTTTCAAGGCACCAGCCAACTGGCCCGGGGGCAGGGCCGACCGCACCACCACGTTCAAGGTCGGATACGGCATCTGGGCAAAGGGCACATAGACCTCCGCGCGTGGATCTTCGGCCAGCCCGCGGCGACGAATCCCGGCGACAACACCGACGATCTCCCCGGTCCAGTCGCTGCCGTAGGAGAGCGTAATCGGACGTCCCAAGGGGTTGACCCCCGGGAAGTACTGCCGTGCCATCGGCTCGGAGATGATTACCGCGTGCGGCGCGTCCTTCGTATCCCGCGCCTCAAATAGACGGCCCTTCAGCAGGGGAATCCGAAACGTCTCAAAATACCCCGGGCTCACTGAGACATTGCCGATAGACGGTTTGAACGCCTGGGGAGCCTCGCCGGGCAGGGTCAGGTCCATGAATGAGTACAGGCCCCCTAACGGCGGCGAGATGGTGGCCGCCGCCGACTCCACCCCCGGCACCGCCCGGACGCGCTGCAGGTAGCTATCGACGAACTGGGCCATGACGTCGAGCCCGGCAAACTTCCGGGACGGGAGCGACAGGTCCAGAATCGTCACATCGCTGACCGCGAAGCCGGCGTCGACCGCCAAGAGCCGCCGCATACTCTCAATCAGCAGGCCCGCCCCGATCAGCAGGAACGTCGCCAGCGCCACTTCTGCAATCACCAGGACGCCGCGTAACTTGTTCTGCGCCAGCCCCCCGGTGGATCCGCGCGCCCCGGCCTCTTTCAAATCGGTCGCCTGCAGCGCCGGAGCGATGCCGAACAGCAGCGCAGTGCCTACGACGACGGCGACGGTGAACAGCACCGAGGTCCCATCCACCGTCAACTCGCTCAACCTCGGCATCGTCGGCAGATTCGCGGCGCGCAGCACCCGCACAAGCCACCAAGTCACGGCTAACCCCAGCACGCCACCCATGGCCGCCAGCGCTAAACTCTCGGTCAGCAGCTGCCGGATTAAGCGTCCCCGCGGCGCTCCGACGGCCGCCCGAATACCGAATTCGCGTCGTCGCGCCGTCGCCCGCGCCAGCAGCAAGTTCGCGATGTTGCCGCAGACGATCAACAACAGCGCGCCGACGGCCACCATGAGGACGTACAGGGTCGGGCGCACATCGCCAGTGACGTGGTCGGCCAAACTCTTCACTTGGGCCCGGAAGTCTTTGTTCGTTTTCGGGTAGGTCTGCTCTAACCGCGCGCCGAGAGAGCGCAGTTGGTCCCTGGCGGCCTCCACACTCACACCGGGTAGCACCCGGCCCACCGCCATGTAAATATGGGCATCCCGCAATAGAGTCGCCGGCGACCCGGTCGCGATCGGGATCCAAGCCGTGACTCGCTCCGGATACTGAAAGCCGGGCGGCATGATCCCGATCACCTCGTAACTCAGCGAATTCAGCGACAGCTTCCGGCCAATCACATTGACATCCCCGGCGAAGCGGGTCATCCACCAGCCATGCGACAGGACAACAAACCCGTTCTGACCGCGTCGATCCTCCCCTTCGCGGAAGGTCCGTCCGTGCAGTGGCTTAACGCCGAGGAGCGTAAAAAAGTTCGCGCTGACGGTCGCCGCCTCCACCTGCTCTGGCTCGCCGTCGCCAGCAAACACCAGCCGATTGGCATAGAAGGAATAGGCTGCCATTGCGGACATCGTGCTGGCCATCTGGCGATAGTCGAGCAGGTCCGGCAAGGATACGCCCTGGGCCTCGTTACTATCGCGCGGCGGAGACCCCGATATGTGCACGAGCCGATCGGGCTCGGCATAGGGCAGAGGCCGCAGCAGTAAGCTGTTCACGATCGCAAAAATGGTGACGTTGGCGCCAATCCCCAGCCCGAGCGTTAGTAAAGCTACTATCGCGAACCCCGGCTGTCTAAACAGCAACCGGAGGGCAAACCGGAGATCGTCCTTTATTTCCTGCAAATCTCGCCTTACACGTTTATCCCGGCCAGCGCGCCACGCATGTATGCGAGGGAGGCCAGCATGCCCGGCAAGGGATGGTCGGCCAGTACTTCATACTCCAAGTTCACGTCCCCCCGGTAGTTGATCTGCTTCAGTGTCCGAAAGATTGCCGGGACTGGAATCGCGCCATCGCCGACCTGACACGACGTACTTCGGTCTTTCAAGTCCCGCAGGTCTTTGATATGGAAGTCGAGCAAGCGCGGCCCCGCCTGTTTGATCGCCGCGATCAGGTCTACGCCGGCCCGCATCGTGTGCCCGGAATCCAGGCACAGGCCCATTCGCGCATCCATGCCTTTGACGGCTTTCAAAACGCTGTCGGGCGTCGGGAATACCTTGTCTTCGGGCCCATGGCAGTGGATGAAGGCCTTGATGTTGTACTGCTTGACGAATCGCTCGATGCGCGGCAGAATCGCCGGTTTCGGAGCCATCACGATCCCTGCGGCGCCGAGCGCCTGGGCGTATTGGAAGTTCCGCTCCACCTCTTCGTCGGTATCGATCGCGAAGTCGATCTTTCCGACGGAAACGATCTGCAGACCCGCTGCGGCAAACTCTTTGCGGGCCTTGCCCCATTCCGAAGGGTCGTCCTTGATTTTCGCGTGGGCTTCTTTGACGCTTACCGCTTTGACTTTACACAGCTGGAGCATCTCGATGGCTCGGGCGCGAGGAAAATTCTTCAAAGAAAACGTCGCCACCCCGAGCCGAAATCCGGGCGAATCGGCAAACGCGGGAAGGGCCAACGCACCCAGCAAGGTCCGGCGCGAAATAGAATTCGGAGCAGCCATCTTGAGGCTCAGGATATCGCATTCCGGCAGTGCCCCGTCGCCGCAAATTCGGTGATGTTCGCGACGGTCGTAGCCGCGATCCCCGCCAAAGCGTCCGCAGTGAAGAAGGCTTGGTGCCCCGTCACGAGGACATTCGGGAAGGTCAACAGCCGGGCGAAAATGTCGTCCTGAATTACCGTCTCAGAGAGGTCTTCAAAAAACAGGTCGGCTTCCTCCTCGTAGACGTCGATGCCCAAGGAGCCAAGCTGGCCGGATTTTAAGGCTTCAATAGCCGCCAGCGTATCGACGAGAGCCCCGCGACTCGTGTTGATCAGCATCGCCCCGCGCTTCATCTGTTGAATCGATTCGGCGTTGATCATATGCCGGGTCTCAGGGGTGAGGGGGCAGTGCAGGGAGACGATGTCGCTCGCGGCGAGCAGTTCGGGCAGCGCGAGCGGGGTGACGCCGGGGGCCGCGCTTACCGGATCGTGGCCGACGACGCGACAGCCCATCCCTTGCAGGATCCGGGACGTGCAGGCACCAATTTTTCCCAGGCCGATCAACCCCACCGTCCGGCCATGCATATCGAAGCCGAGCAGGCCGTCGAGCGCGAAATTCCCTTCGCGGACGCGGTTGTAAGCCCGATGCACGTGGCGGTTCAACGAAAGCATCAGCGCCAAGGTGTACTCGGCCACGGCGTGTGGTGAATAGGCGGGTACCCGAGCGACCACCATGCCGGCGGCCTTGGCCGCGGTGAGGTCGATGTGATTGAAGCCGGCCGACCGGGCCGCGATCATCTTCACTCCAGCACCCGCCAGGGCGGCAACCGCCGCGGCGTCCGCCTGATCGTTGACGAACACGCATGCCACGGGACAGCCTTGCGCCAACTGCGCCGTGGCTTCGCGCAAGGGGAGATCGATCCAGACGAATTCGTGATCGCCGCCCTGATTCGCGGCTTCAAAGGCTTGCTTCTCGTACCGCTTGGTATTGAAAAAGGCGATTTTCATAGTTCAGTTTCTAATTCTCGCAGGCTAGATGTTGCTGTTTGGGGGCAATCCGCGCTATCCTACTGTCTTCGGGGCGTGGCTCAGCCTGGTAGAGCGCCTGGTTCGGGTCCAGGAGGCCGGAGGTTCGAATCCTCTCGCCCCGACCATTGCATAGCTATGGATTCATCCCGCCGCATATTGGTTACCGGCGGAGCCGGCATGATTGGAAGCGCGATCGTTTGGCAGCTGAATCGACTCGGCTACCAACGGGTGATGATCTCTGATCGCTTGGATCTCACGGAAAAGTGGCGCAATCTGGTGCCGCTGCGATTCCTCGACTATATTGACGCGGACGAATTGCTGACCGCGCTGCCGACGCTGGACGACATCGACATGGTCTACCACTTGGGGGCTTGTTCGGCGACCACCGAGAAAGATTCCGCGTTTCTGATGCGGAACAACTTCGAGTACACGAAGACCCTGGCGCATTGGGCGCTTACAAACGGGGCACGGTTCGTCTATGCGTCGTCCGCCGCGACTTATGGTGCCCGAGAAGACGACTTCCGGGAGGATCTCCCCATCGACTCGCTTCGGCCGCTGAACATGTACGGCTACTCGAAGCACCTATTCGATCAGTACGCCGTGCGCGCGGGTTGGGCGGACAAGGTAGTAGGGTTGAAGTATTTCAATGTCTTTGGGCCGAACGAAGATCATAAGGGCGACATGCGGAGCGTCGTCCACAAGGCGTTCAACCAGATCCGGTCGACCGGGAAGCTGGAACTGTTCCGCAGTCATCGGCCGGACTTCGCTGACGGTTGCCAGCAACGCGACTTTTTGTACGTGAAGGATGCCGTGGCGATGACGATCCATCTGGCGGGGAGCGCCACGGCCGGGGGGCTCTACAACCTCGGTTCGGGGCAGGCGCACACTTGGCTCGACCTCGGCCGGGCGATCTTCGCCGCGCTCGACCTGGAGCCCAACATCGAGTTCATCCCGATGCCGGACCAACTGCGCGGCAAGTACCAGTATCGAACTTTGGCCACGATCGACCGGCTACGGTCGACGGGCTATGAGGCCGCGATAACGCCGCTGGCTGATTCGGTGGCGGACTACATTCGGAACTATTTGAATCACGACCGCCGGCTAGGCGACGAGCCGGCCTAGCTCGCGATACACTCTGCCGCGCGCCGTTTGCCTCGCTTGACTTGGAACCCGAGAACTTTGGCCACGATCGACCGGCTACGGTCGACGGGCTACGGGGCCGCGATAACGCCGCTGGCCGATTCGGTGGACCAGGCGACGAGCCGACCTAG
>JBBRIO010000331.1:0-6290 GCA_038220855.1 Bryobacterales bacterium
AGGGGGCGGGGTCTGCAAATGGGCCGTTTTTACGGCGAAATCGGTGTCGCCGCCCGAACGGCTGACATGGTCAAACGGGGTTGCGCCCGTCAGCATTTCGTAGAGGAGGCAGCCGAAACTGTAGATGTCGGACCGGTGGTCGACTTCCATCGGACGCGCAATTTGTTCCGGGCTCATATAGTGGGGCGTCCCCATCACGGTACCGGTTTGGGTCAACCGCTTTTCTTTCACGGCGAGGACGATGCCGAAATCGCCGAGGTAGGGCGTGCCCTGGCGGTCGATCAATACGTTCGATGGCTTGACGTCGCGGTGAACAATTTGCCGGCTATGGGCGAATTCCAGGGCGTTGAGAATGCCATGGGCGAGCGGCCAGGCCTGATTGATGGCCAGCGGACCGGTGCGGAGCAGCAAGGTATCGAGCGCCTCGCCGTCGACGTACTGCATGATGAGGAAACTGCGGCCCTCGGCGTAGTCGAAGCCGTAGACTTTGACGATGTTGGGATGATCCAGGGCACCGTGGCGGCGGCCCTCATTCAGAAATCGCTCTTCAATATCCTTTCGCGCGGCGAACTGATCGTTGAGAAACTTCACGGCCGCCAGGGACCCCAAGTGGACGTTGCGGCCGAGCCACACTTCGGCCATCCCGCCTTCGCCTATCTTGCGTTCGAGCACAAACTGACCGACTTGAAATTCTGGGCGCATGTTAAACGGTCCTCTTCGGAAGAGGAGCTTTCCATGAGAGTGAGCAAATCGGCCGGGATATCACGCTGGCGATTGTGTAAATTCGTGCGGCTAGACTTTGAATCGTTCGTCGATTTCGATTTGGTAGCCCACGGCCAAGCGGTTGGTTTCGTTGGCCATGCCGGTGACGGCCATCAACTCGCCGAACATTTCCGGCGTCAGGCCGGCCTTCCGCGCTCCGGCGGTATGGGAGGCGACGCAGTATCCGCAGCCATTGGTCGCGCTGACGGCGATGTAGATCATCTCCTTCACGAGCGGGTCGAGCGCTCCGCCGGGACCCATGATTTGCTTGACGCTCTCCCAGGTCCGGCGCAGCGTGGCGGGCTCGTGGGCGAGCGCTTTCCAGAAATTATTGATGTAGTCCGTCTGCCGGACCGCCCGGATATCGTCGTAGACGGCGCGCACCTCGGGCGATGCGTCGCCGTATTCAATCAAACCATAGGTAGCCATAAATTATTGTAAGATTTCTCCCATAATAGTTACTAACTCGCGTCCGAACCGTGACCGGTCTTCGATCAGCGGCCGGCGGCCGTACTTACTCTGCGTGCTGATGCGCTGCTCCATCAAGAACGCCGGCCAGCCGCGCTGGGCCGACAGGCCGTGAATCACCGTCATTCTTCCCGGGGCGACGGGGGCGGCGAAGCTCAAAGGCCGGGTGGGGGCAAAGCTCGAACGCGCTTCGAGCGCTTGCGAAAACCGTTCACCGAGCGCGCGCAGGGCCGGGTCGGCCGTGGGCGGGCCTTCCAGGTACTCGCTCGTTTCGGTGTTGTGGAGCGAGAAGAAGAGCGCCGCTGGACCGCTCGCCAACATCACCTTCCGTTGGGCGGCGATCTCCGGCATCTTCGCGACGCCGTTGACGTCCCAGTTCCGGTTCAAATCGAAGCCGTATTTATTGAAGCGGACGCCCCCGCGGGCGACGCCGTCCGGGTCGGCCATCGGCAGGACCTTCCAGGTGTAGTCGCGTTGCAACGCAGCATTCCGCGCTAACTCCCGGATGGCGCCTTCGCCGGTCCAGGAGCTTCCGGTCTCCCAACTGTGCTGGCGAAACATGAGCCAGATCGTTTTGGGGCCGGTGCCGATCGTCCAGAGCCACAGCGGGCGGCCATCGACGCTTCGGCCGATCTCCTCGCGGCGAAAGGAGTTTCGCACGTCTTTCCAGAGGCGATCGAGATGGCGATTCGTGTAGGGCGGGGTATGGGCGACCCAGAAGTTGCCGTGACGGGGCGTGATCCGCAGACGCATGCGCGGCTCGGTTGGATCGTATTGATAGTCCTCGACGTGGCGCCACGTCTGGCCGTCGTCGCTCCAAACGGCCGGCGTTTCGGCGTTGACGGCTCCGCGGTTGGCTTGATAGTTGTACTCCCCGGGCAGGTCGACCAAGTCGATCGTGATCGGCTTACCGGGCCGGACGCCTTTGACCTGGAAGAAATACCAGTTTGCCTGGCGATTTCGACCGTCCTGATCCTTTTCGCCTTGGGCGCCGACGCGAACGTGATCGGGGGCGACCACCTCCAGGCGTCCAGCGCTGCCGCCTTCGAAGGCCCAGGTTACAGAAATGAAGAACGCTAGCGCGGTTGTGAGCATCTGAATGCTCCTATGCTAGTGGATTTTCCGTTGCTCGAGACCGGGAAGCGTTACCGGGTCCTGCGAGGGTTTCAAGATGACGACGGCCAACACCTGATCGCGGGGATGGAACCGCTGGTTCTCGGGCTGGAGTACAACCAGGAGGAGGAGCGCCTCGCTCTGATCTGCCAGACGAGCGTCCACATCGCGCATCGATTTTTCTTTGCGGTGCCGACGGCCGAACTGGACGCGGCCCTCGGGCGGCTGGCGGCTCATTTTGAAGCGGTGGATACGCATGTGCGCGATCCGTTGCAGGCTAGCGCGGCCGCGATTGCGGCACTCGCCGAAAAGCACCGGGATGGCGATCCTTCGCTGGCGCGGTCGGCCTATCGGTTGGCGATTGCCCGTTACACGGATTTGGAGCAGACGGCGCCCAATCCGGCGTCCGCGGCGGCGGCCCGACAGTCGGCCGAGTTGCTTACCAAGCGCCTGGCGACAGTGGCGGGAACTGCAACTTAGTTGCAAGTCGTTCATTTCAATGGAATATCGGCAGATCATCGATTCCCATTCAACCGTTCAGATTACCGTTTGGCTCGCCAAATCCCCAATTCAATAAGCTCTTGTTGGGATTTCGGCAAACGGACGTTAACCTGGATCGTCGGTAGTACCATTCTCCAGTGAGGATTTCCCCCCATGCACAAGCCCATTAAGTACGTTGAGAAGGCCGTCGCGATCACCGCGAACGCCGCTTGGCAGGTGTTCGAACGCCTGAATCAGATCAGCCAGAATCCTTCGTTCACCCCCAAGTGGTCGGAAAAGCCCTTACTGAAGAGCTGGGAGAAGTCCAAGCCGCCGCTGGGCTGGCCGCGAAAGACCGATTCCTTGTGCCCCAAGTGCGTACCCGAGCTTCGTAAAGAAGTGATGGACGGCAAGAAGGACCTGTCGGTTCTGTTGAACGAGAAGATTGGCGAAATCAAGGCCGATATTATTGAGCGCGACGGCAAGATCCTTATGGTTAAGGAATGCCCGCTGCACGGTAAGTTTGAAGACTTGATGTCGATCGATCCCGCGTTTTCGCAGCATTTGGAAGACGTCTTCCCCGGCCGCGACATCCGCGCCCACAACGACGAAAAGCTTCACAACCACGGCTCCTCGACGGTCACCCATGGTCGCGGCTCCGTGCTGACGATCGACTTGACGAACCGTTGCAACATGATGTGCGACCCCTGCTTCATGGACGCCAACCAAGTTGGCTTCGTCCATGAACTTGGCTGGGACGACATCAAGACGATGCTCGACAACGCCATCACGATCAAGCCGCGTCGGCAAATGTCGGTTCAATTCTCCGGCGGCGAGCCCACGCTCTCCCCGTTCTTCCTTGACGCCGTCAGCTACGCCCGCAAGGTCGGTTACAACTCCGTCCAGGCCGCCACCAACGGTATCGAGTTCGCCAAAAGCACCGAGTTCTGCGCCCAGGCCGCCAAGGCCGGCCTCCGCTACGCTTACCTCCAGTTCGATGGCATCGGCAACGAAGCCAACTCCCACCGCTTGGTTGGCAACTTGTTCGATGTGAAACTGAAGGCGATTACCAACCTGCACAACGCGGGCGTGGACATCGTCCCGGTTATCACGATCATCAACGGTATCAATAATGAACAGGTCGGCGCCGTGATCCGTTTCGCCCTCGACAACCCGAAGATCATCTCGTTCCTTTCGTTCCAGCCCGTGTCCTTCACCGGCCGTGACGAAGAGATCACCGACGAACGGCGCGAAGCGCAGCGTTACACCTTGTCCCATCTGGCTCACGATGTGAAGAACCAGGTCGGTCTCGGCGAGCCTGTCCGCGACTGGTTCCCGATCTCGTTCATGTCCACATTCTCCGATTGGGCTGATTTGGTGCATGGACCGAACGCCGATTGGGGCCAGCTTTCCTGCGGATGCCACCCGAACTGCGGCATCGGCATGGCGCTGATGATCGACAAAGAAACCAAGGAAGCCAAGCCGGTGACCGGGTTCCTGAACGCTGACCGCCTGGCCAAAGACATCGCCAAAGTCAACGACGCGGCCCGCAGCAAGTTCTGGTCCGTCGTGGGCGTCTCGCTCGCCCTGCTCCGCAACTACCAACCCTTCAACGCCCCCACCAACTTCCGCCTTATCGATCTTCTTCAGAAGTTCGATAAGTGCTTCGGAGCCACCGGCCGTAACTACGGCAAGGTGACCGGAGACCGGACCTCGGCCGACATTCAAATGCGCCGCGCGGACCGTTGGAATTTCCTCTTCATCGCTGGGATGTGGTTCCAGGACCTGTTCAACTACGATTTCCGTCGTACCGAACAGTGCATCATCCCTTACGCCACTCAGCAGGGCGAAATCTCTTTCTGCGCTTACAACACCGGCATCGGTTGGCGGAACATCGTCGAGAAGATGCACATGACCGCCACGCTCACCAAGTGGTATGACGAGCACGGCCGTCATGAAATCTTTGCCGGCAACAAGAAAGTCGGCATGGCCGACGCCGACCACAAGCTGAAGCTGAACGCCGAAGACGTCGCCCGCGGCAAGCAGCACGATCTCGACGACGCTGGCATCGCCAAGAATGCCCGCGAAGAAAAGACCCGCGCCCGGGACGAGAAGTTGAAAGAAGCCGCCAAGAACGCTCAGATGGAGAAGCTTTACAACGAGCACATCCTGAAGGCACCGAAGCCGGAAGGCGGGTTCGTACCGCTGAGCGGCATTAAGCCGGCCGCCCCTAAAGCGGACAAAGAAGTCGGTTCGTTCGGCGACTAACCAGTCTCCTTTCTTACAGTTCGATGACAACGGCCACCGCCCGCACGGTGGCCGTTTTTATTCATCGAACTGTTATGCAACCGTAATTCAACATTACAACCCCGCCGCTAGAGTAGAATCTGATGAAGACCCTCGTAGCGCGGATTCTATCGTGGACTGCCCTCTCCGCAGCAGTCGCCTTCGGGCAGACGCCCGGCCCGGTTACCGTAATCAACTACAGCAACCTGGACACCAAGGCCCCGATCGCCCCCGGTTCGATCGCAAGCGCCTATGGCACTTTCGGCACCGTTACCACCACGGCGCTCACCTCTCTTTCTCCCATGCCCCGCGCTTTGGCGGGCGTTCGCTTAACGATTGGCGGCGTTGACGCTCCGCTGTACTTCGTTTCGGCGAATCAGATCAACTTTGTCGTTCCCGTAGCCACCTCAACCGCTACCGGTAGCGCCGCGGTCGAGGTTTTTAACGGCGCGACCGCCGTGGCCCGCGGTACCGTCAACGTATTCGACGTATGGCCGGCCCTGGCAACCGCGGGCACAGCGGCTACCCGTCCGGCCATCGCTCAGAATCAGGATTTCGGCATCAACAGTGCGACGGCCCGCGCCAGGCGTGGCGAAGTGATTCAGCTTTACGCCACCGGCTGTGGCGTGACCGAACCGCGGGTTGCGGACGGCACGCCGCCCACCGCGCTTTCCCGCGCCGTAGCCAACGTCCGCGTCACAATCTCGGTGGTCGAAGTGGCTGCGCAGTTCGCCGGAGCCCATCCCCAATTTCCCGGCATCTGCCAGATTAACGCCGTGATTCCGACTGACACGTTCATTGCGGGTCAAGTACCGGTGATTGTAACCGTCAACGGAATCGCGAGCAACGCGGTTTCGATCTGGGTGGCGGAGTAACGATACCCATGAATCGAGCTATCCAGATTGGGCTGGTCCTGTTCGCCAGCCTCGGTTCGGCGTTCGCCCAACCAGCCGGAAAGGGCACGATCGCAGGGACAATTTTCGACGCACAGTCGGGTCGTCCGGTGCCACTCGTGCAAATCGAAGTAGATGGGATGTCGGATGGAAAAGTAGCCACGGACACGGAAGGTAAGTACACCGTTATTTTGTCGCCCGGGAAGTATAAGCTTCGGCTGACGAGTTCCAATCACTTGGAAACGACGATCGAGGACATCGAAGTGAAAGCTGGGGTGACGACCGACG
>JBBRIO010000332.1:0-6289 GCA_038220855.1 Bryobacterales bacterium
AACAAAGAGCGTCTCGCCGCCACCGGCGACACCGAAATCGAAACCCGCATCGCGGCTTATGAGATGGCGTTCCGCATGCAATCCAGCGCCCCGGAACTGATGGATCTGTCGACCGAATCGCCCGAAACCCTCGCTCTCTACGGCGTCACCCCTGGCCAGCCCAGCTTCGCCACCAACTGCCTGCTCGCCCGCCGCCTCGTCGAAAAAGGCGTCCGCTGCATCCAGATTTACCACACCGACTGGGACCACCACACCAACCTCGAATCAGGTCTCGACAAAATGTGTCCCCCGGTCGACCGCGCCTGCGCCGCCCTTCTCTCTGACCTCAAACGACGCGGCCTCCTCGACCAAACCATCGTCGTCTGGGGAGGTGAATTCGGCCGTACGCCTATGGCCGAAGGAGGCCAGAAAACCGCCGGCCGCAATCATCTCATCGACGGCTACTCGGTCTGGCTCTCCGGCGGAGGCATCCGCCCCGGCGCGTCGGTTGGCAAGACGGACGATCTCGGCTTCGCCGCCGTCGCCGACCCCGTCTCCGTCCACGACCTCCACGCCACCCTCCTCCACCAGTTCGGCTTCGACCACACCAAGCTCACCTACCGCTTCCAAGGCCGCGATTTCCGGCTCACCGACGTCGCCGGCAAAGTCGTCTCTCCACTGACAACCGCCCTTCATTGACACAGGGCCTCAGAACCAGATACCCTGCCCCTCAATGACCTCTCGCCGCTATTTCTTCTTCGGGTCCTTACTCGCCGGTGCCGTCCCCATCGGTGGCTACGGCAGCGTCCCCTCCCTCCGCGCCCTCGGCTACAAGCCCTTCTACGACAAACTCAACGTCGCCGCCATCGGCTGCGGCGGCCGCGGAGCCGAAATTCTCCGCGAAGCCGCCACCACCGAAAACATCGTCGCCCTCTGCGACGTCGATCTCGACCGCGGCGCGCCCTCAATGAAGCGCTTCGAAAAACTGCCCGTCTATCGCGACTTCCGCACGATGCTCGATAAAGAAGGCAAAAATATCGACGCCGTCACCATCGCCATCCCTGACTTTATGCATGCCGCCGTCGCCCTCGCCTACATGCAGGCCGGCAAGCACGTCTACGTGGAAAAGCCCCTCTGCCGCACCCCCTGGGAAACCCGCCTCCTCCACGACGCCGCCGTCAAATACAAAGTCGCCACCCAAATGGGCAACCAGGGCTTCTCCCACGAATCCCACCGCGTCGCCGCCGAAATCCTCTGGTCCGGCGAAATCGGCGAAGTCACCGAAGTCCACATCTCTACCACCCCCGGCACCCATCCCACCGCCCTGAAAGAACTCCCGCCGGAACAGTCCGTCCCCGCAAATCTCGATTGGAGCGCTTGGCTCGGCAACGCTCCCATGCGCCCTTTCAGCTCCTACTACGTGCCCTACAACTGGCGCGGCTTCTTCGATTTCGGCACCGGCCAAATCGGCAACTGGGCCACCCACACCGCCGGCCCCGTCCATCACGCCCTCCAACTCGGCGCCCCCTCGAGCATCGAACGCGTCTCGGTCGAAGGCGAAAGTAAATACACCTTCCCCAACCGCGCCACCATCCGCCTTGACTTCCCCAAACGCGGCGCCCTCCCCGCCGTCAAAGTCTTCTATCACGACTCCGCCCGCTCCACCGAACCCGAGGTCTATCACGTCCCCGGCATGGCGAACGAAACCATCCTCCCCCCGCCCAATAACCTCTCCGACAAGGGCCGTCCCATGGGCTCTGGCCGCCCAGCGGCTCCCCGTCCCCCCCGGCCCGTCAACGCCGCACCCGCCCAAGGTGCCGGAGGCTCCGGCGTCACCGTCTTCGGCGGACCCCGTGGCGGCCCCGCTGCTGGCCTGCTCACCGGCAACGGCGCGGTCTTCATCGGCTCGAAAGGCATCATGGCCACCTGCGACCGCGGCGAGGGAGTCTGGCTCCTCCCCTCCGCCCGCTGGGCCGAATACAAGCTCCCCCCGCAGATGCTCACCCGCTCCCCCGGTCACATGCTCGACTGGATCCGCGCCTGCAAAGGCGGCGACGCCTCCTGCTCCGATTTCCGCATCGCGGCTCCCTACGCCGAATGGCTCGCCCTCGCCGCCATCGCCTTCCGCATGCCCGGTAAGCTCGATTGGGATTCGAAAAACCTCCGCTTCTCGAATAGCGTCGAAGCCAACAAATACGTCAAGCCAGCCTTCCGCCCCGGGATGGAACTGAAGCTGTAACGATGGGCGAAGAAACCGCCCCGCCCGCCGCCTTTCGCCCCGTGTTCCAGGTGCTCCTGCGCCTGGCCCGGGGCTTTAAGGGCCAATTCGCCCTCGTCAGCATCTACGCCTTTCTCTCGACAGGTGCCGACCTCCTGCAGCCGCTCGTCTATCGCATGGCGATCAACGACTTCGTCGGCGGCACCTCCAAACAACCCGAAAAATCCCTAGAAGCCCTCCTCACCGCCGTCGGCATGCTCTTCGTCCTCAGCGTGACCGGCTACTTCTTCTGGCTCCGCAGCGACTACCGCGCCGCCTATGTCGCCAGCCGCATGGAAGCCGCGCTCATCCAGTCCACCTTCGGCCACGTTCTTCGCTTACCCCTATCTTTCTTCACCCACCAACCCAGCGCCGGCCTTGCCAAACGCATCGACCAGTCCGACCAACTCTCCCCCCTCGTCCACGCGTTCTCCCAACAGATCGCCCCGGAAGCCATCCGCCTCGTCGGCATCACCGCCATCATGTTCTCCCAAAGCTGGAAGATGGCCGCCGTCGCCATGTGCCTGCTGCCCCTCTATATCCTCATCGCCCGCAAGTCCGCCCTCCGCCTCCAAACCGGTCTCACCCCTTACTACGAGATGTGGGAGAACATCTCATCTCGCATTACGGATGCCCTCGGAGCCATCAAGACGGTCAAGCTCTCCGGCGCCGAGGACCGCGAAAGCGAACGCCTCCGCCTTGAGTCCACCGACGCCTACGACATCTACCTCCACCGCATCCGAACCGCCCAGCGCTACTACTTCGCCCAAAGCTTCCTCAGCCACCTCAGCAAAGCGCTGCTCCTTTCCTACGGCGGCTGGCAGGTGCTAACCGGCCAACTCACCCCTGGCGACGTCATCATGTTCGTCGCCTATCTCGACCGCCTGTACTCTCCCATCGACTCCCTCAACTCCATCGTCATCGGTCTCCAACAGAACATCGCCTCGCTCGATCGCGCCGTCCGGCTCCTGGAAACCGGCCCCCTCGAACCGACGGGCGACGATCTCGTCCCCGGCCCCGGCAAGGTCGAATTTTCCGCCGTCCACTTCGGATACACTTCTGATCGCGAGGTCCTCAAAGGTCTCGAACTCACCCTCGAACCCGGCAAGATCACCGCGCTCGCCGGGCCCTCCGGAGCCGGCAAAACGACCACCGTCGACCTCCTCATGAAGCTCTGGGACCCCTCCTCCGGCGAGGTCTGGATCGACGGCCAGGCCCTCTCCAAGCTCGACCCCGCCGCCGTCCGCCGAGCCATCGGAGTCGTCGCCACGGACGGAGCCGTCTTCCGCGGCTCCCTAGCCGAGAACATCCGTTACAAGCGGCCTGACGCGACCGACGCCGAAGTCACCGCCGCCGCCCTTGCCGCCGGCCTCGGCCGAGCCCTCGACCGCCTCCCCCAGGGCATAGCGACCGAGATCGGCGAACGTGGCATAGGTCTATCGATGGGAGAGCGCCAGCGCCTCCAAATCGCTCGCATCCTAGTCGACCGCCCCCGGCTCTTGATCCTCGACGAAGCCACCGCCAATCTGGATTTCGCCACCGAACTGGAAGTGAAGAAGGCCCTCTCCGAGCTGTCCCCCAAGCCGACGATGCTAGTGATCGCCCACCGTTACTCGATGCTCCAGGAAGCCGACTACGTCTACATCCTGAACGAAGGACGAGTCGAAGAGCAAGGCACTCCGGAGCACCTGCTAAGCACTGGAGGCTGGTTCGCGCAGATGGCGGCCCAGTCCTCCGGCAGCGAGCCCGAATAGGGCCCCGCTATCTCTTCTTCGCCCCGTTGAAGCTCCGCTCCACCATGTCCTTCACGTCCGTCGAAACCCCATGGTCCCGCCACAGCCAACGCATCATCTCCGGAAACGCCGTCTGTAACATCTTCTGCCCATGCCGCTGAATCCCCCAGCTATAGTTCAAGTCGTACCCCTTCTCCTGCAGCGCCTGCTGCATCCGCACGTTCTGATAAAACCAGTCCCGCTTCTCGTCGTATTCCCCGTTCTGCCGCTGGCCCCGATTATCATTCCGCCCATCCACCAAAAACACCCGCAGCGGCTTCTTCTCGCTCTTCCGAATAATATCCGGATACGCATGTCCCCCCCGAATATTCGTAAAACTCCCCACGTTGCTCAGCACCTTCCGAAAATGGTTCGGTCGCTCCCAAGCCACCGTAAACGCCGCAATGGCCCCCGAACTCGAACCGCCAATCCCATGCCGTTCCGGGTCCTTTGAAATGTTGTACTCCTTGTACAAAACCGGCATCAGTTCATCGACAATCACCCGCGCATATTTGTCGTCCAACGTGTTGTACTCGACTCCCCGATTCGTGTCCCGATCGCCCCAATTCTTCGGCGTCGGCTCCGGCTGATCCGGCCGCCGGCCCGGATTAATAAACACCCCGATCATCGTCGGGATCTCCCGCCGATAAATCAAATTGTCCATCACCACCTGCGCCCGAATGTCCCCCTCGGCCGCCATGAACGCCTGCCCGTCCTGATAGATCATCAAGCTCGCCGGCACCGCCGCATCGTACTGCGCCGGCACATAAACCCAGTAGGTATGCTGCGTCCCCGGATACGCCTCGCTCGGCAGCGTGAACGGCCCGCGAATCTCGCCCACGGGCACACCCTCCATTACCATCGCGTCCGGCGCCAGCTTGTAATGAATATCGGTGTTCGGTGCCGATGCCTGGCCAAAGGCCGCCGCCACCAGCAAATAAGGGAAAAATCGTTTCATAAGCTTCCCCGGCAACATATCACACCGGGTACGCTAAACTCAGGTCCATGCGCCTGCTCCTGCTCCTGGCCTGCTCCCTCTCCCTCGCCGCCCGGCCCGTCACTCCTGAAGACTACTACCGCTTCGAGTTCGTCGGCGCCCCCGCCCTCTCCCCCGATGGCACCCAAATCGTCTTCCCCCTCACCAAGGTCAACGAAAAGCTCAACCGCCGCTTCACCGCCCTCTGGCTCGTCCCCTTCGACGGCAGTTCCCCGCCCCGCCTCCTTACCAGCGAGTCCGCCTCCTCCTCCAGCCCCCAATGGTCCCCCGACGGCAAAACCATCGCCTTCCTCTCCGCCCGCGGCGAAGCCGCCCGCTCCCAAATCTACCTCCTCTCCCTCAACGGCGGCGAACCCCGCAAACTCACTGACCTCAAAAACGGCGTCGCCTCCTTCGTCTGGTCCCCCCAAGGCGACCGCTTCGTCATCGTCTCCCGCACCGGCCCCTCCGACCTCGCCCCCCTCCCCTCCGACGCCCGCCACTACCGCGCCACCCGCTACAAGTTCAACGACTCCGGCTGGTTCGACGACAAACACGCCCACCTCTTCATCGCCGACGCCGCCACCGGCACCGCCCGCCAACTCACCCCCTCTAACGACCTCGACGAGTCCGACCCCCAATGGTCCCCCGACGGCAAAACCATCGCCTTCGTCTCCGACCGCACCGACCGCGTCAACGCCGACTCCCGCGACTCCGACGTCTGGACCATCCCCGCCGCCGGCGGCCCCCTCACCAAAATCTCCGATCACCCCGAAGCCGACTACTCCCCCCGCTGGGCCCCCGACGGCAAAACCATCGCTTTCCTCGGCAGCGTCAAGCCCCGCCAGCACCCGAAGATCTACCTCGCCCCCGCCGCCGGTGGCCAACCCTCCGTCCTCGCCGCCAACGGCATGGATCTGATCCCCGCAAACCTCCAATTCGCCGGCCCCACCGCCATGCTCTTCGAAACCGGCCACCGCGGAGCCTATCGAATCTACCGCGTCGACCTCACCGCCAAAACCGCCGTACCCCTCATCGCCGGCGAGCGCGCCGTCCGTTCTTACTCCAAACAAGGCGACCGCCTAGCCTACCTCGTCAACGATTTCAAAACCCTCGACGACATCTATACCGCCCGCACCGACGGCTCCGCCGAACGCCGCCTCACGACCCACAACGCCGCCCTCTGGAAGGACCTCGATTTCTCCAGCGTCGAACGCCTCGCCTATAAATCCTCCGACGGCCTCCCCGTCGAAGGCTTCCTCGTCAAACCCATCGGCTTCGTCCCCGGCCGCCAATACCCGCTGC
>JBBRIO010000333.1:0-6286 GCA_038220855.1 Bryobacterales bacterium
CAGCCCCCGGAGTCACTTCCACCTTCGTCACCGCTATGCGAGGAATCCCCGTCTCCGCGGATTCGAGCGCACAAGCCGGATCGTAAGTACACCACCGGTCCAGGCAGATATCCCCCACCACCAGCACGCGAAGCCTCCGCAGACGCTCTAAAATCTCCCCCGTCTTCATTCTGGAAACAAAGTCCTCATCAGCAACGCCGTGTCTCTGTAATGCGGCACAATCCAGTCCGCTCCCACGCTAGCCAGCCGGTTCCGCTTCCAGTCATCCACCCGCTCGCAAGCCGGCTCATCCGACGCCACGCCCACCGCCACCCCACCCACTTCCTTCACCACCTGAACCTCCACGTACCCATCCCCAAACGCCAAAAACTCCTCGCCCTTATGCTCGGCCGAATCCACAATTTGCTTCACCAAAATCGCCTTCGAAAACGCCTTCAAATCATCCAGCGCCCCAAATACCCCACCATCGAAGTAGTCGTAAACCTGCAACAACTTCGCCTCTTCCACCACGTTGGCATGGTCCGTCCCGCTCGCTAGATAGAGCTTCAACCCGCGCGCCTTCAACCCCTCCAGCAGCGCCCGGCTCCCCGGCACCAGCCACTCCTCCGGCAACGTCCGGCCGCTCTCCAAACCCTCCAGCCGATCCTTGATCCGCTCCATCAAAGCATCCAGGTACATCTTCTTGTAAACCTTCGGATCCTCCGGCGTACCCCCGCGCTTGGTGATCTCATCGGCCAGCGCCATCATCTGGTAAATCGTCTCTTTGCCCGTCAATCGACCGACAAACTCCAACACGATCTCCCGCAAATCGGCCGCGGGCTCTCCCGTCTTCAGATCAGCCAAAATCTCCACCATCATCGGGACCATAATCTCCACCCATCCCGACCGGATCGTGGACAAGGTCCCGTCAAAATCAAAAAGCACCACCCGGGCGCCAGAAGCCGTCACGCCGGGGCGTAAATGTTCAATCATGCTTTGCTCATTTTACCTAAACCCCGCCTACCCCATTTGTGCTACGCTGGCGGAAAATCAGTAACGGGTACCTTTTGTCCAACACACCGCTTGCTCTAAGTGTGTTTTTTCCGGCCTATAACGACGCTCCGTCGTTACCCGGCTTGATTGCGCACACCTTCGCCACTCTCACTGCGCTCACCGCGGACTTCGAAGTCATCGTCGTGAATGACGGCAGCGCGGACTCCACCGCCTCTGTCCTCGCCGATCTCCGATCGCAGTACGGCCCCCAACTCCGCGTGATCACCCACGAAGTCAACCGCGGCTACGGCGGTGCACTGCGCACCGGTTTCGCCGCCGCCACCAAGGATCTCTTCTTCTACACCGACGGCGATGGCCAGTACGACGTCCGCGAACTCCCCCTCCTTCTCGCCGAGCTCAAACCCGGCTTCGGCCTCGTCAACGGCTTCAAACTGGAACGTAACGACCCCTGGCACCGAATCGTCATCGGCAAGGTTTACAACCAGTTCGCCCGCCTGCTGTTCCGCATCCGGCTCCGCGACATCGACTGCGATTTCCGCCTCATCCGCCGCGAACTGCTCCAGAGCCTGAAGCTAACCTCCACCAGCGGCACCATCTGCGTCGAACTCGTCCGCAAAATCGAACTCAGCGGCTGCGGCGTCGCCGAAGTCGGGGTCCACCATTATCCCCGCCTCCACGGCCGCTCACAGTTCTTCCGCCTCCAGTCCCTGGCCAACACCCTCGTCCAACTCCTGCGCCTCTACCTCCAACTCGTCATCCTCCGCCGCTGATCACCAAGGCAGCGCTCTTCGCGTCTGTAAGAACCCGCCGTTCGACCTGAGTCACTGCCAGCACCGAACCGCGCGCGCCAGCAAGCGGACCATTTTAACGGCCGAACTTTTGCAGGTAAGCCCTCGTCTTCGTTCGGTCTAGGATCTCCGACGAAGCTACCGAAGTCGGGTCCACCATACCCCCCGACTACACAGCCGCTCGCAGTTCTTCCGCCGCTAGAACGGCAGCGCATCACCCAAATGGAAGTAGCCCCCCGTCGGCCCATCCGCCGGCAACAAGGCCAACTCCACGCTCGTCCGCGCCCCGTCCGCCAACTCCATCGGAGCCGACTCGCCCCCCATGTCCGTCTTCACCCAACCCGGATGCGCAGAATTCACCTTGATCGGCGTGCCCTTCAGAGCATGCGCCAAATGCACCGTAAACCCGTTCAGCGCCGTCTTCGACACGTTATAGGCAAGCAGCTTCGTCCCATAGATCGGCGACTCGGGCTTGGCATGCAGCGTCAACGAAGCCAAAATACTCGAAAGGTTCACAATCCGCCCCGCCTCACTCTTCGCCAGCAACGGCAGCAAAGCCTGTGTCAGCTCAATCACCCCAAAGAAATTGGTGTCAAACGTCTCTCGAATCTTCGCCACCGGAAGCGTCGCCGACTCGTTCACCGACCAATCCTCCTCCAACATAATCCCCGCGTTGTTCACGAGAATATCCAGGTGCCCAAACTGCTCCCCGATCATCGCCACTGCCGCCGCAATATCCCCACCACTCGTTACATCCAAAACCACCGGGTCGGCCGCAAACCCCTCGGCCCGTAGTGTCTCCGTCGCCCCCGTCGCCTTCTTCAGGTCCCGTGCCCCCACCAGCACGTGAATACCCTTCTGCGCCAATTGCCGGGCCGTCTCCAGCCCTATTCCCTTGTTCGCCCCGGTCACTAATGCAATCTTTTTCATACCTCCATAATACGCGCCGAGGCATCTCCAAATCGGTCTAGTTTCACGCCCATCCGGTCCATCAACGAAAGATACAAACTACACGCCTGCCGCTGGTCGTCGCCCTTTTCGAGATAGTCCAACACCTGCCCCGGCCGCAGCGATCCGCCGCCCTTGCCCGCCAGCAACACCGGCATCTGATCCGCCCCGTGCGAGTCCCCATCAAACAGATTCGAAGTGAACAGCAGCATCGAGCTATCCAACAACGAACCCTCGCCTTCATTAATCTTCTTTAATCTATCAACCAGATACGCAAACTGGGCCACGTGGAACTGGTTCGTCTTCAGGTACATCGCCTCGGCCGCCGCCACCTTCTGGTTATGCGTCAGGTCCAAGTGCAGCGCCCCGTGTACGCCTTCGACGAACTTGAAGTTCATCTGCGATAGATCGTTGTTCAGCATCAGCGTCACGACGCGGGTCTTGTCCATCTGGAACGCCAGCACCGTCAGATCCAGCATCAGCTTCATGTGCGCCGGCACGTCCTGGGGTAACGCATCCGCCGGCCGCGTCATGTTCGGCTTGTCCAGCGTGGGCCGCCAGCCCTCCAGCCGTTCATCCTTCGACGCCCGCTCAATCCGCTTCTCGATGTCCCGAATCGATTCGAGATATTCTCCCAGCTTCGTCCGATCCCCGCCGTTCATCTTCGGCTGCAGGTCCCGGGTCTCCTGCCGCAGCGAATCGAGAATGCTCCGGTCCAGCTTCCTACCGCTCCCGTCCCCGACGAGCAGGTCGAACGTCCGCGCCGGGTAGATCTCCTTCGTCGCCGGCTTCGTCGGGCTCGTCCACGAAATGCAGGAACCGTACACCATCGACAAACCATCTTCGAGCCGCAGTTCGTTCGGCTCAATGCCCAGCGCCATACTCGGCACCGCCGTCAGCCCCCCGATGCGCTGCGACAGCACTTGGTCCATGCTGGTCCCGACGCGCATGTCCGAAGGATCCAAACTCACCTTGGCTCCCGACAGCAGATTCGGAGCCCGGCCCAAATGCGGGCTCGTCGAAATGAAAGCCTGCTTATTGAACAGCCCGCGGATGAACGTGAAGTCTTCCCGGTGCGGCATCATCGGCGATAAGCCCGGGCCAATTTCCATCGACGAGCCCTTTCCCTTCGCCCACCAATGCTCCGGCTCTACGCCATTCGAAAAGTAGACCGTCGCAAAACGAACCGGTGGCTTCGTCGCCGCCTTCGCCAACGATTCAAACCAAGGCAGGGCTAACGCCACTCCGCTACCCCGTAAAAACTGCCGTCTGCTATTCCGTGTCATTTTTTCCGACTCCCTTCACTTGCCGATACCGGAACTGTTTACTCGTCACGATCTCGGTCGCTAACTGCGCGAACGTGGCGTCGCCGCCCGCTGCGGCCATTTTCTGAACCAGCGGCTGGTCCGTCGCCAGCATGGTCCGTCCCAGCGCATAGCCCAACAGCTTCTGCGCCATATTCTTCTGCACCTGCTTGTCCTGGGTCAGCAGGTACTGCACCAGCCCTTCCACCCCGACCCCAGACTTGCTCGAGTCATCGATCGCCTTTCCATCCGTGTACTTGTCCCGCGCCCGGCCCACCGGGTCGAACTTCTCAAACGGAAAGCCCAGCGGGTCAATCTTCGAATGGCAACCGGCGCAGGTCGCGTTGCGCTGATGAGCCGTCAGCCGCTCCCGAATCGACTGTCCTGCGAATGCCTTATCGTCTGCCGGCAGCGTCCCTGCGTTCGCCGGAGGAGGCGGTGTCGGCGTGCCCAGCACTCGCCGCAGCACCCAGTCTCCGCGCTTCACCGGGCTCGTCCGCAACGGTGCCGACGTCGCCGTCAGCACAGCGCCCAACCTCAGCAAGCCGCCCCGCTCCTTAACCATCTCAACGTCTCGAACCGACTTCACCGAGGCCTTGGCGCCGTAATGCTTCGCCAGCGGCTGGTTCATAAACGTATAGTCCGCCGTAAACATCTCTTTCATCGGACGGTTCTGCCGGACAAGATAGTCGAAAAATGCGACCAACTCTTCGTACATGCCTTTCTTCACGTCATCCGTGAACTCGGGGAAACGGCTCGTGTCGACGCCCTTGTACTGATCGAACCGGTAGAAGCCCAGCCACTGCCCAAAAAACTCCTCGGAGACCCGCCGCGATTTCGGGTCCGCCACCATCCGCTTCACCTGCGCCGCCAGCTTCTCCGGGTTGTTCAACTCGCCCGCCACCGCCGCCCGCCGCAACTCCTCGTCCGGTGCCGATGACCACAGAAAATAGCTCATCCGGCTCGCCAGCTCCGCCCCCGACAGCAATCCACTCGACTGCTCCAGCCGGTACAGGAAAGCCGGTGCAACAAAGATCCGGGCCACCAAAGCGCGAATCGCCCCGTCGTGGTCCATCTTTCCTAGTTCGCGCGAGTTCGTATAAAACGAACGGAAACGGTCCTTCTCCGCCGGGGTCAGCGGCCTCCGCCAAGCCCGTCCGGCCAGCGCGATGCAGTCTTCGATATGCCCGGGCTGCGCCGCCAGGAGCGCCCGCTTCCCGGCCTCCCGTTCAGAGCTCAGAGCCTTCACGTACGGGGCGGCCTCGACCGGCTTGTCCTTCAGCTTTTGCGAAACGAACCCAAGAAAAGCGTCGTAGTAACCGAACGAAGCCTTCAGGTCGATCCAGGCTTGGTCGAGCTTCTTCCGCGTCGGGTCGTCGAGCATTTTGTCCATAAGGAACCCATCCGTCCGGTAGTACTTCGACGTGACGTGATAGATGTCCCGTTCCGGTTGGTTATAGACATTGTTGTAGGGAGGGGGGATCGGATCCTTGTCCGACGGGGCCGCTTCGCCTTGCGAGTTCTGCGGCAGTTGCGCCGCGAACGCCAGCACCCCGGCCTTCCACTTTTCAAAGCCCGGTGTCTTTGCATGACCCAGCAGCATCGAGAAGGGCCGGCCGCTCGAAAGCTCCGGCTTGTCGGAAACGGTCACCCGCATCACGGCGTCCTGCGCTGCGCCCGAGATAATCTCCGCCTCCGCTTGTATGTCGATCCCGCGTGCCAACGCCGGTGCCAACAACTCCAGTGATAACGCAGTATCACCTGTCATCGCAAAATCCATCGGGTCAATCGCCACGCCGTCCGGCCTTTGACCAAAGCCAACCTTCTTTCGCATCTCCTCGCTAAGTACGGCAAACAAAGGTTGCGGTGCCGAGGCCGACCGATCCGCCATCCGAAAACGAACCGAAGGGTTGTGCCAGACCACGATCGGCCGATCGACCGAATTCGGGTTCACGACGGCCGTCATAAAGCTCAAGCCCGGGGCCTTCGACCCGCGATTGAACAGATTGAACTTCAGGCGTTGCTTCGGCGCTGCGCTTACGGTCTCCTCCGTCAAAACGAGGGCCCTTTCATCGCCTTGGCCGCCTTCGGCGAGCGCCCCGGCCCCGAACAGCCACCGGGTCCACTCGACCAGGTACTTCTGAATCTCGGTCGCCGCGGCCCTTGTCCCGGGCATTTTTTGAAACCGGGAGATTACCTCGCCGGTCGGATAGGGAGCCGAGGGCTGATTCAACGCGATCGAAATATGCTGCA
>JBBRIO010000334.1:0-6253 GCA_038220855.1 Bryobacterales bacterium
CCGGTGATGGTCTGCGCGTTCAACGCCAACGGCGCCAAACTGAACAACAAAACACTTGTGAATTTGAGTTTACTCATATAGAAGGAGGTACCCTTACTCCCCCATCGTAACGCCGATGTCATGAATGAGCAATAGCTAACCACAACATTCTAAAGGAGTTAATATTCCAGATTCCGTAGCGCAATATGGATTCTGGAAGAAATCAGCCTAAAGTAGCGTCGCGTCCAGCGTCCGTTCCTCGCTCAATGCGGGCTCGGATACCGTCGCAAGTCCTTGCAACCAAGCCAGTAAGCTCTCTCGTTCTCCGTCGAAATAAAGCTCCACCATCTCCCGCACCGCCACCTGCCGCATCGCTTCCCGGTCCCGGATAGGCGTGTAAATAAACGACCGGCCCGCCTTCCGCCGCGTCAACAGCCCCCGTTTCGTCAACCGTTCCAGTAGCGTCAATACCGTCGTATAAGCCAGCGTCCGCTGACCGGCCAGCGCCGCCCGCACCCGGTTCGCGTTCCCGTCTCCAAGCTCCCAAAGCACCCGTAAACAATCGAGCTCAAGGGGCGGAGGAATCTCGCGAGTGACGGGCAGACGCGGCATCTTCTATCCCTTACTCACCAGCGCTCCAGAGAGCTTCGCCGCGAAATCCGTCGACGGCTTCACCGGCTCGCGCGCCGGAGCCGGAGCCGAAAACGGAGCGGGCTCCTTCAGAAACCGATCCTGCTTCAACAACGACCGTTCCAGCGAAGGGATATAGGCCGACCAACTCCCTTCCACCATCGAGTCGCGGGCGATCGCCTGACGCACCGTCTCCACCTTCGAATCGAGATTGTCCAGATGGTGGAGCAACATCGCTTCCAACGTCGACGGAACCTTCGGCGATCCATAGGCTAACTCGCCGTGATGGCTGGCAACCAAGTGCTCGACGAGAAGCCGCAGCTTGGGCGGAAAATCAGGCACTTGGCCAACCTTCTCGGTGATCATCCGCAACCCGATCAGGATGTGACCGACCAACTGCCCTTCGTCGGAATAGCCGAAGCCCCGATCGTAAGTGAGTTCGTCCACCTTGCCAATGTCATGCAAAATTACGCCGGTCAACAGCAGATCCTTATCGATGCCCGGATAGTGAGCCGCGGTGAACTTGGCGAGCGTCGCGAGCGAAAGCACATGCTCGAGCAAGCCGCCAATCCAGGCATGATGAATGGTCTTCGCGGCCGGGGCGGTTTTATACTTTTCAACCAGTTCGGCGTCGGAAAAAAACGCCTCAATCAGCCCTTTTAAATGCGGGTTCGTCATCGCCGCGACATGTTGTCCCAGTTCGGCAAACATCTCGTCCCGGTTCCGCGTCGAGGCCGGGAAATAGTCGGTCTTGTCCACGTCCCGGTCGTCGACGGACTGGATCCGATGGATCGTCAACTGCATCCGGCCCTGGTAGATCGCGGTCAGCCCCTTCACCTTGATGTAGTCATGCCGCTCGAAGGTGTCCATCACCTCGGCGACGTGATCCCACATCTTGGCGTCGATTTCGCCCGATTTGTCTCCCAGCGTGAGCGACAAATAAGGCTCGCCCGTTTTCTTCTGCCGGATCTCCTTGTGCAGGACAAGAAAGGTTGTCTGGATGGCCTGATTGGCCTCCAGTTGGTTGGCGAACTGTTTCATTTAGGACTTCGAAGTGGACTTTACTTTGATCGCGGTTCCGGGGACGGGGACGGCCCAGAGCAAACGCTTCTTGCGCACCTGCATGGCGACCTCTTCCTTGGTGATGGTTTCCGGCTTCAACTGCGCCGGGTCGGTCCACTTGGTCGACTTGCCCGGCGCGGCGCCGGAGTCGACGAACCCTTCGCGAATTTCCAGGAAAGCGTCTTGACGCAGTTGCGTCAAGTAGGCCCGAATCGCCGGTTCCATCTTTGGCGCGTACATCTTGTTCATGATTTCGCCGCTGACCTCTTCGAAATCGGCAAGGCCGGCTTGGTGATGTTCTTCGACGAAAAGGAGCATCCAACCGTTCGGCATCTTGATCGGGTCCGTGGCCGTATTCCGCGCGGCGGGCCAAACGGCGTCTTCGAGCTCTTTCCGCAGCTCGCCCTTTTTATAAGGCGGCAACTCGCCTTCGCTCTGCGCCGTCTCGGCTTCGGAGTTTTCGCGCGCCAAATCGCCAAACTTTTCACCCTTCCGGGAGCGGGCGACCAGATCCTTGGCCTTCTTCTCAACGGCCTCTTGGGCCTTGGCGTCTTTCCCCTCGGTCCCCAGGAACAATTCACGCAAGAAGACGCGCTCTTCACGCTGGAACTCTTCCTTGTGCTCGTTGTAGTATTTCTGCGCATCCGCCTTCGGAATCGAAATCTTCGAAGTCACTTCCTGGCCGATCACCCGGCGCGTCAAAAACTGGTTCTTCGTTTCCGACTTGTAGTCCTCAAACGACATCCCTGTCTGTTCCTTGACGTACTGCTGAAACTTTTCCTGGTCGGCGATCTTGGTTTGTTGCTGAATCCGCGCCACTTGCTTCGTCACTTCGGGGTCGACGTTGATGCTCATCTCCTTGCCCTTTTGGACGAGCAGCATCTGGTCGATCTTCTCGCGCAGCAGATCCTTAGCCCGTTCATCGACCATCCGGTCGACGTCCGCCGCAGGCACCTTCTGTTCCTTGGCGGCTTCGAGCAGCCCCTTTTTCATCCGGTCAATTTCACTGCGAGTGATGATCTCACCGTTTACTTTGGCGACGATCTGCTCCATCACAATGACATCGGCCGCATAGAGCGACGCGCAGCAAACAACCGTTCCGAGAATGCGCAACTTCATATGGTGACTATTTTACCGCCAGAAAGTCCAACGCGTGCAAGGTGTCTTGCAGATACCCAAGTAACTTCTCCGGGGCGGTGGCCGGATAGGGGTCCGCGGGCAGCCGCAAAATACCCGCCGGGCTGAACTGAGCCCCGGGCGTGGACGTCACAATCTCCATCAACCCTTCGGGCCGAATCTTCGCTTCCAGGTTCACTTTTATGTTGAAAAAGCCTTGCCGGCGATCGATCGACTCGATGCCCAGGCGCTGCGCCGTAGCCCGCACGAGCGAGAAGCTGGCCAGAGTTTTGACGACATCCGGAGGCGGCCCGTAGCGGTCGGCAAACTCTTCCAAAATCTTGTTCGCTTCCAGTTGCGAGTTCAACGAGGCGATCTTTTTATACGCCCGCAGCCGCTGCATCTCCTCGGCGATGTAGCTGGCCGGAATCCGGATATCCACGCCCAGCGTGATCGTCGAATGCACCTCGACCGGAATCTCCTCGCCCTTCAACTCGCGGACCGTGTCCTCCAGCAGCTTCAAATACGTGTCGTAACCGACGGCGTCCATCTGCCCATGCTGCGCTCCGCCCAACAGGTTGCCGGAGCCGCGCAACTCCAAGTCCAAGGCCGCAATTTTGAAGCCCGCGCCGAGGTCGCTAAACTCCTTCAGGGCGGCCAAGCGCTTGCGGGCAAGCTCGGTCAGGTCCTTGTTCTCGGGGACCAACAGGTAAGCGTAAGCCCGCCGATTCGACCGGCCCACGCGGCCTCGCAACTGGTACAACTCGGACAGCCCGTAGCGCTCGGCGTTCTCAATCAGAATCGTATTCGCCATCGGAATATCGATCCCGTTTTCGATGATGGTCGTGCAGACAAAGACATCGAATTCATGCCGCATGAAGCCCAGCAGAACCTTCTCCAGGGCGGTCTCGTTCAACTGGCCGTGGCCGACGGCGACGCGGATTCCGGGCAGCCACTCCTGCAACCACGCGGCCCGTTGATAGATCGTCTCGACCCGGTTGTGGACGAAATAGACCTGGCCCCCGCGATTGACTTCCAGCTCAATCGCCGACCGGATCAGGTCCGCGTTGTAGTGCGAGACGACGGTCTGCACACTGAGGCGATCCTTCGGCGGAGTCTCGATCACACTCATGTCCCGCAGGCCAAGCAGCGACATGTGCAGGGTCCGCGGGATCGGCGTCGCGGACATCGTCAGCACGTCGATGTTGTGCCGCAACTGCTTCAACCGCTCCTTGTGGCGAACCCCGAAACGCTGCTCCTCATCGACGATCAGCAGGCCGAGGTCGATGAACTCGACGTCCTTCGAAAGCAGTCGATGGGTGCCGATGAGGATGTCGACTTTGCCGTGGCCGAGGTCTTCGATGATCTTCTTGGTTTCGATCGGCGAGCGAAACCGGCTGAGCATTTCGATGTTGACCGGGAAGCTGGCGAAACGGCGTTTGAAGGTTTCGAAGTGTTGAAAGGTCAGGACGGTCGTCGGCGTCAGGACGGCCACTTGCTTGCCGTCGCCGAGCGCCTTGAAAGCCGCGCGCATGGCGACTTCGGTCTTGCCGAAGCCGACGTCGCCGCACAGCAAACGGTCCATCGGTTGAGCCCGTTCCATGTCGCGTTTGATCTCCGAGACCGCCTGGACCTGGTCCTTCGTGGCGGTGTACGGGAAAGCGTCTTCGAACTCGCGCTGCCAGTTGGAATCGGGCGAAAACGCGAAGCCCTCCGACATGCGCCGCTCGGCGTACAGCTTGAGCAACTCGTCGGCCATGTCGCGCATTTTCGCTTTGACCCGCGACTTCGTTTTCGACCACGTGGCGCCGCCGAGGCGGTCGAGCGGCGGGGTGCCTTCGCCCGCGCCGCGGAACTTCTGGACCAGATCCAGCCGGGTCATCGGGACGTAGAGCTTCGATTCGCCGGAGTACTCCAGAATCAGAAAATCGCCCTGCTGATCGCCCTGCGGGATCTCCTTGATGCCCAGAAACTTGCCGACTCCGTGCGTGACGTGGACGACGAAATCGCCCGGTTTCAGGTCGGCGATGTCGGCGGCGAAGGCGGCCGCGGCGCGCTTGTTCAAGGCCGGTTCGGCGATCAGGTCCGAGGTGTCGAAAAGGTCTTCGGTGCCGATGATAGCGAGCTTGGCGGCGGTGAGCGTGGTGCCGCGGGTCATGCGGCCACGGGCTAGCATCATGCTGGCGGAGTTACCAAAAAGCCGGGCGCGTTCGGCGTGGAACGGCGATACCGTATCCGTGCTCGACAGCGCCAGTTGGAACGGCACCGAGTACTCGGCAAAGATGTCGGCGAGCCGCTCGACTTCGCCAATCGCCGGCGCGAAGTAGAGCACCTTGTAGCCCTGTTCGACCAGCTTGCGCGTTTCGGCCACCGCGTTCGGCAGGTTGCCGTGGAAGGCCGGCGAAGGGCGGGAATGCAGGTCGGCGGACTGCCCGGCGGCGGATTCGCCCAGGAGCTCTACTTGGCGCAGAGTAATCCGCTTTCGGGCGTCCATCTGAGTGGCCAGTTCGTTCCACGTCAGGAACACCGCTTCCGGTGGCACGATCATGTCGCGCTGATTCTCCCCGAGGCGCTTCCACAGCCGATCGGCGGCCGAGTGAACCTGCTCAGGCTCATCGATCACGACGAGCGCGTCGGCGGCGAGCTCGAGCAACGTCGAGGCGCGCGGGTCCGACAATACCCGCGTGAACTCCCAAGCCGGCACCGGGTTGCTGGGCTTCGGATGTTCGACCAAAGGCAGCACGACGGCGCGATCCACCTTCATCACCGACCGTTGCGTTTCGACGTCGAAGCGTCGCATCGAATCGATCGTGTCGCCGAAGAATTCGATGCGGAGCGGTTGGTCCGAGCCGGCCGGAAAGATGTCGACGATCCCGCCGCGCATCGAGAATTCGCCGACCATTTCGACCGGGTCTCGTTCGGTGTAGCCGATGCGATGGAGATGCTCGGAGAGGTCGTCCAGACCGAGGTCGTCGTCGACCTTCAGCGTCAGCGCCAACTGTTGATAGAACGAGCCGGGGTAGGTCCGGAGCAGGGCCGAAGCGATGGGGGTGACGGTGATGGAAGTGAGCCCGGAGGCGAGTCGGTAGAGGCCGACGGCCCGCTCTTCGCTGATTTCGGAGTGGGGCGACAGGCCTTGGGACGGCAGGACGTCGAGGGCGGGCAGCAGTTGGGGACGGGGCTTGGTTTCGTCGGTTACGAGAAGTTCGAAAAATGTTTCGAGGGCGGCGAACAAACCCTCGGCTTCCTGGGCCCCATCGGTGATGAGTAAGAGCGATTTGCCGGAGCGTTGCCAGAGCAAAGTGCTATAGAGCGCTTTGGCGGTGAGGGTAAGGCCGGAGAGCGACTGATGGGTATGGGTCCGTAAACCACGGATGATTTGATCGAAAGCGGCATCGCGGCCGAGGCTTTCCAGAAGTTCGCGAAGGGCGGGATGCGTCATGCGGGGAGGCTGTGGTTCTAGTTT